>JAGBPZ010000076.1 GCA_017633115.1 Erysipelotrichaceae bacterium
AGGTGCAGCTGAAACCGAAACATTACTTGCTCATAATCTGGCTGATATCGTGGGCACAATCACAATGTTTGTCGCTATGTTAATATTAATGTTTGTTTTTGACTGGCGAATGGGAGCGGCTTGTTTACTATCCGCCGTGATTTCCATCGGCGCACTCTGTGTCATGATGACTGGTAAAAATGCGGGACTAATGGCAGAATATCAGGCAGCCCAGGATGTCATGAGCAAAGCAGGAACAGAATATGTAAGAGGTGTACCCGTCGTTAAGATTTTTCAGCAAACTGTTTATTCATTTAAAGCATTTAAAGAAGCAATTGAAGAATATAGTGCTAAAGCAGAACATTATCAGGGTGATGTCTGTAAGGTTCCACAAGCAGTTAATCTGACATTTACCGAAGCAGCATTCATTTTCTTAGTACCAGTCGTTTTATTCTTGGCACCTGGCGCATTAGCGAATGGTCATTTACTTACATTTGTCACGAATTTTGCGTTTTATGCAGTTTTTTCAGCTATTATTTCCACTGCACTGGCAAGAATCATGTTTGCTGCCAGTGGTATGATGAATGCCAGTACGGCGCTTGGCCGTATCAACAAAGTCACAAGTGCACCAACCCTTAAAACTGTTGAACAGCCACAAACTCCTCATGGCAACAAAGTTGAATTTAAAGATGTGACATTTATTTATGAAGGGGCAGAAGTTCCAGCATTAGACAATATTTCATTTGTGGTTGAACCAGGACAAACAGTTGCTCTGGTAGGACCTTCTGGTGGAGGTAAAACAACAGCCGCCAGTCTGATTCCTCGTTTTTGGGATGCTACCTCAGGTGTTGTTGAAGTAGGTGGTGTCGATGTGACGCAGGTTGATCCCCATGTCTTGATGGATCAGGTTGCTTTTGTTTTCCAAAACAATCGTCTTTTTAAGACCTCTATCTTAGAGAATGTACGTATTGCAAGACCCGAAGCAACACGTGAAGAGGTTTTATCAGCACTACATGCAGCTCAATGCGATGATATTATTGAAAAACTGCCACAAGGCATCGATACTATGATTGGTGCGGAAGGTACTTATCTTTCTGGTGGTGAACAACAGCGAATCGCATTGGCACGTGCGATTATTAAAGAAGCACCTATTGTGGTGTTAGATGAAGCAACAGCTTTCGCAGATCCTGAAAATGAAGCACTTATTCAAAAGGCATTTGCAAAACTGACAGAAGGACGAACAGTTATTATGATTGCCCATCGTTTATCAACGGTTATTGGGGCGGATCAAATCATTGTCTTAAATGAAGGTCATGTTGAAGAATCAGGCACACATCAAGAATTACTTAAGCATAACGGTCTTTATAAACGTATGTGGACCGATTACAATCAAGCCGTCCAGTGGCGTATTCAAACAACATCAGCAGATAAGGAAGGTGAAGCTCATGTTTAATGACAAATTCAAACGCAAATATGCTTTGACAGATCAAGGCATAAAAAATGTCAAGAAAGGGACTTTCTGGACTGTTATTGTCAATCTTCTTGCGATGGCAGGGGGCGGTATCCTTTATCTGATGATGAAACAGTTTATCGGAACTATTGTGGATCAGAGACCTTTACCAAGTATCATTTTCTTCTTGCTTTTGATAGGCGCCTTTACACTACTATCATTTCTGACTCATCTTGAACAGTACAAAGCCACTTATGGACTGGTTTATAGGGAAGTCAAAACAATGCGTATCAGTATGGCTGAACAGCTACGTCAGTTACCACTTGGCTTTTTCAACAAGCGTGACTTGGCTGATTTAATCGAAACTCTAATGGGTGATGTGAATCGCATGGAACATGTATGGTCACATGTCTTAGGTTATCTTAATGGTGCTTATATTTCTACCGCCATTATTGCTTTGTGTCTGTTGGTAATGAATTGGCGCTTGGCTATTGCCTGTTTATGGGGAGTTCCAGTAGCCTTTATCTTGTTGTTTGGTAGTCGCAGTCTGTCCCATCGTAATGCTTCAGATACAAAAGCAGCAGCTATCGCTGTATCGGATGGTATTCAGGAAGCTTTAGAAAACATGCGTGAAATCAGAGCTACGAATCAGGAAGAGCGTTATCTCAACAATCTTTATAAAAAAATAGATGAGCATGAATCTCGCAACATTCATACAGAAATCGTCAACGGCTTATTCGTCAATGGCGCTAGTGTTATTATGAGATTGGGTGTGGCTACCACAATTTTAACTGGCGCAAATATGATTCTTGCAGGACAAATTGATTTCATGGTCTTCTATATGTTTCTCATTGTCATCACTAGAATCTATGCCCCATTTGATCAAAGTCTGGCACTAATTTCAGAGGTGTTCCTATCTCAAGTATGTGCCGATCGTATGATAGAGCTCTTTGAAACACCAATAGCCAAAGGTGTAGATGTTTTCAATCCTCAAGGTCATGATGTGGTCTTTGATCATGTGGATTTCTCCTATGATAATCATCAGGTACTTAAAGATGTTAGCTTTATTGCCAAAGAAGGAGAAGTCACCGCTTTGGTAGGACCATCTGGATCAGGGAAAAGTACATGTGCCCGTCTTGCAGCCAGATTATGGGATGTAGACGAAGGCAGCATAAGTGTTGGCGGCATAGATGTTTCAACAGTGGATCCAGAAGTCCTGTTGAGTGATTATTCAATGGTCTTTCAAGATGTCGTCTTATTTGATGATACCATCATGGAAAATATCCGTTTAGGTCGTCATGGAGCAACTGACGAAGAAGTTCTTAATGCGGCGAAAGCGGCTAATTGTGATGAGTTTGTCAATAAACTGCCTCAGGGTTATAACACGCCAATAGGTGAAAATGGCACCAAATTATCTGGCGGTGAACGTCAGCGTGTGTCCATTGCCAGAGCCCTGCTTAAAAATGCACCGATCGTTTTGTTGGATGAAGCAACCGCTTCACTTGATGTCGAAAATGAAACAAAAGTACAATCTGCTTTGTCGAGACTTCTTGCAGATAAAACGGTTATTGTCATTGCCCATCGTATGCGTACAGTTGAAGCTGCTGATCATATTGTCGTCTTATCGGATGGACAGGTCGTTGAAGAAGGTAATCCACAAATACTTCGCCAACAAGAAGGCAGTGTTTTTAAACACATGGCTGACTTACAAGCCGCAAGTGCATCCTGGAGTTTATAATTATATTTTAAAAAAAGGAACAGCAAAAATCGCTGTTCCTTTGAAATTTATGTGAAACTCTGATACCTAAGAGTCCAAAAAGTGGTATACTGTATTATGTTTTTAGGAGGAAGTATATTATGAACAATATAAAATCTCGACATAGAATTTATAGGTTACCAATAATTGGACCATTAATTGTGGCTATATTAATGATGGTTGCACACACACTTATTTCTTCGTTCGTAGCTTACATAGTCAATGGGATTCTTTATCTTGATCCTGCTATAGGACAGATTTGTGGTACAATCATTGCCTCACTCGCACTAATTCTTTTCTATCATATCCTTCATCGTAGATTTGAAGGCTTCCTTGTGGGTGGAAAAATGAGTGTTGGTTTTAAGATGGCTCTAATAATACCAATCTATTTAGGACTATCAATCATCTTCAACATTGTGATGGGAGAACATATCAGTTTGAGTGGCATTACATTAGGTGTTATCGCAACATCATTAGCTGCAGGGTGTGCTGAAGAAATTGTCTTTAGAGGATATATCGTTTCAACACTTATGGAAGATCATAAAGATGATCAGAACTATATGTCAGTTGCAATCACAAGTGCTATCGTTTTTGCTTTGATTCATCTCGTAAACATTGCAGCTGGTGCTAATATCGCAAGAACAATCACTCAGGTCATCAATGCTTTCTTTATCGGTTTCTTTTTCGCAGTTATGTATTTACGTTCAGGAAACCTGATTCCTGGCATCATCGGTCATACATTTAATGATATCATTGCGATTGGACTATCAGCTGATGTCACTGAAGCCGGAGTAATCAGTGGTGGTATCACTCCAGAAACAATCTTCAATATGCTCTTATGTGTTGGTTTAGGTATTGTTGCTTATAATATCCTGAACAGCGGTAAGGTTGATGAAATGCGTACCCTCTGGCACGCCAAATGGAATAACTAACAGTCACAAGCGTCCAACAAAGACGCTTGTTTTTCTTTACATAAGAGTCAATTTTATTGATAATAGGGAAGAGGGGAAGATGGTGTATGATTAAACGAATACCAGACAAATTAATAAGTAAAGATCTTTTGTCTTTGACATTTCGTCGACTTGTCATTGCAACATCGATCGAACAGCTGACCTTATCAGTCACAGGTATAGTGGATTGTGCTGTCGTTGGACAATTCATTGGATCTAATGGCTTGTCTGGTATGCAGCTGGCAATGCCGATCTTTTTTCTTTATGCTGTCATTAGTCAGATTTTCAGTAGTGGTTTAACTGTTATATTGTCAAAGGATTTATCACTAGGACAAAAAGAGAAAGCCCAGAAGACGTTCTCTTATATCTATACATCAACGCTTTTGATTGGATTAGTATTCTTACTCATTGGTGCGATTAGTCCGCAAATAGTTCTAATGGCAATCGCTGGTAAAACAGATTTAGCGGTTAAAAAACAGGCATTGGCTTACTTAATACCAATTCTCATAGGCGCACCTATCATACTGCTTTATGACATCATAGTTGCGGTCATCATTTTAGAAGGACAGGAAGCTCAACTGGTTAAATCCGTAACCGCTCTTATTGTGACAGATATCATCGCTGACTTCATTGCGGCATTTACTCATATGGGTTTACTTGGCATTGCGATTGCGAGTGCTCTTGCTTATGGTGCTGCCTTAATTGTATTGTTGAAGCCATTCATTAAGCACGAATTGATGTTACAGCTTCAGTTGATGTCTGTAAAAATCAAATACGTTCTCCCTGTAGTCTTGACGGGATTACCGCTAGGCATCAAATTTTTCTGTTCCTTGATTGTCCCAATCTTTACCAACAGAATGATGTTGATGTATGGCAGTATTGCTGGACTTGCAGCATTATCTGTCCAGGATGCCATTCATTACTTACCAAATGCAGTCTGCTTAGGCATAGCGACAACAGTATTATTAGTATCAGGTATTCTTAGTGGTGAACAAGATCATCGTGCCATAGAAGATGGAAAACGTATTGTTTTACGATGGGGTTTTCTCAACTGTACATTGATGGCAATAGTCTTAGCTTTATTATCACCACTGCTGATTAGATTATTTACCAGTGAAAAAGAAATCTATCATTTAGGTGTATCTGCCTTAAGATGGTATTTATTATGTGTACCTTTTAGTGCTGTCAATCAGGCAACAGCAGCCTATCTACAGGGGATTGGTAAAAGTCGCTTATCAAGTATTCATATCATATTTAATAGTTTGATCTTACCAATCATCATGACCTACTTACTAGCTAGTCAATTCCATGTGACTGGTATCTATGCTTCCTTTGCAGCTATCCAAATTGCCATGGTATTTATCTCGATCTACATGGCACAAAAATATGAAATCGAAGATACCTCATCAACATTTAAAGTGGACCAGTCTATGTTGATTGAAACACTTGATGATGCCATTAACGCTTCTCGATCAGTTGATGATCTATGTCGCTCATTATCAGTTCCAGGCAATAAAGCCCATGCACTAGCATTATGTGTCGAAGAATTAGCCATCAACACTGTTGAACATGGTTTCACTAAAGACAATAAACATCATCACTTAGAAATGCGTATTATCATCAGTGATGACTATCTCATATTACGATTAAGAGATGACTGTAAAAAGTTCAATCTTAAAGAACGTTATGACATGCTTAATCCAGATGATATAGGATCCAACCTAGGATTACGTATTGTCTTTGGACTAGCTGATCAAATCAACTATTCATCAGCTATCAATCTCAACAACGTGTGTATTCAAATATCACTATAATAAAACATCCTCAGTTGATTAAACTGAGGATGTTTTACTTAGGAATATATTGACATCATCATAAGAATGGAAAATATGAATAGATTTATCATGACAATGACTAAGTAGTTCATAAGTCTTTGGTAGTTGATCGTAATGGAAGTCACGAATGTAGTCCATGAATTCCTGACTGTAAGATTGATCGATCCAATCCTGATCGCCAACTTTATGACCTAATCGATTCTCAACATTACTTAGACATACATTGACTGGTAAATCAAAGAATAATATCGTATCACAATATTCAATCTTTTAG
>JAGBPZ010000012.1 GCA_017633115.1 Erysipelotrichaceae bacterium
ATGATCAATGATTTGTTTATCGAGCAGGCTGGAGAACGTCGTGAACCAACCAATTATATTCATATTGATAGCTTTGATCAGTTAGATAGGATCTATAAGATTTATATTTCCATACCTGAAGGTGAAGAGTATCGACTCACCCGCCTTGATACTTTAGGTCATATGCGTTTTGAACCACCTTATATTATGTATCAGTTTGATGATAAGGATCAGGGCATCCGCGATATGATGGCTTATCTTGAAGCGCCAATCGAGGATGTTGTTGTCTTTGGTGATGGAGAAAACGACATGGTCATGTTTTCTGATGAGTGGACGTCAATTGCGATGGGTAATGGTTATCCAGCCTTACTTGAAAAAGCAGATTATGTTACATCTGCTTCCTATGAAGATGGTATTCAAAAAGCCTGTAAGTATTTTGGCTGGATTGATTAATGCAGACAAAAAAACGAGTGAGTTCAGAGTATATCTGATATCACTCGTTTTTGTTTATGCTTTTTTATAGCTTTTAATTAACTTTCGATTTTAGAAATAACCCATTTATCACCATCAGCTTTTGTGAAAGTGAGTGTCCATGTATTGGTAGTCTGATCAGTGTAATTACTTGTGAATAATTCATCACCTTTTTCGTTTAAGAAATTTGTGAAGATGACTTCAGCATATTTCTTGTAGAATGCCTGTGATGATTTTTGATATTCTTTCTGCAATTCTGCTTTGAAGTCAGGATGCTTGTTTAGATAATCATTGGCATAGTCAGTACCAGCAGTATAGCCTAAATTGAAACTATTTGATTTCTGACTCAAGTATTTGACTGAAGCACTGATCGTTGCTTCTTCACCATTCTTTTTAAAATCGTCATTCAGTTTATATTCAATGACCAATGCTTTCATTGCTTTTTCAGAAAAGGTTTTGATAGCTTCCTGTAATGAACTGTCATAATCTTCGATACTGTTTAGATTTGTATAAGTTTTAAAGCTGCTGACGATTGATTCGCCAAGAGTTTTATTGAAATCATTATAACCGATGTCAGTCAAAACTTTTTCCTCAGTGACATAACTTTTTGCACCTTCGTAGTTACCATCTACCAAAGCAGTTAGAAAATTGTTGGCATTATCTGTAACTGTTTGTTTTGTCTTATCAGAAGAGCAGCCACATAAGAATAGCGCCATGATCATCAAAATTGATATAAGTTTTTTCATAAATGAAAACCTCCCTCGTATCCTTATTGTAACATCATTTAAGAAGTTATGAGTAAGATATATTAACTCTGAAAAAAATTATGCCGTTTTGGTGAACTGTTTGTAAAGAGTGGCAAAGACAAAGCTTAAGCCAACAGTGACAGCCTCTAAAACAAGAATGAAAATGATTGGTATGGTATAGCCATGGGTTGCACTTTGAATCAAACCGACGATTGTTGGAACAAATGAACAGACAAGGGCATTTAAGTTGAAAATTGAATAGTTCATGGAGAAATTGGCATTACCAAATAAATCACGGACGACATTTGGTAAAAGGCTGGCATTACCGCCAAATGCAATCATAATCAAAATGCCACCAATCATAAATAAAGGAACAGATTTAGTCAATAAAGCGATAACTAAAACAACACCAGCAATGATGCCAAAGAAATAAGCGGCCAGTAAAGTTTTGACAGTACCTAATTTATCAAAGACGATACCCCATCCCATACGGGCAACACCATTGGCAATCGAATTGATACTGACGATAGATGCTGCAAACGCACTTGTTGCCATAAGCTCTTCAGTCATGATTGGAGATGCATGATTGATGATGGCTAAGCCAGAACCACCACAGGCACAGATCGCAATGAAGTAAACATAGAATATAGGATTTTTCAACATCTGATTGGCTGGGATTTCACGAGTCTGCGCTTTGATTTTTCCTTTTGGTTCAGGTAGTTTATCACGTTCATGTAATGTTGGGGCACGTAATACGATTGTAATCAACATGAGCCCAACTAATGAAATGATGCCTAGGATTCTAAAGGTATTCTGAATACCAACAGCGTTAAGCAGGATATTGATCAATGTACCAAAGATGGCTGTTGACAGGGCATATCCCATTAAACAAATACCGGAAATCGTTCCTGACTTTTCGGGGAACCATAAAGGAATGGTGGAAATCAGTAGGGCATAGCCAAGTCCAATACCGACACCACAAATCACACTATAAGTGACATAGATTTGTAAGATATTATGGGCAAAACCAGTAAAGAATAAACCGATACCAATCATCACTGCAGCGATACGCATCAGCCAGTTGACTTTCAATTTGCCATTTAAGCTGCCAGCAAGAATAGCACCAATTGAAAAGCCGGCAATACAAATGGTATAAGCCAGTGATGTTTGAGAACGGGTATAGTTGAAAGCCGTCTCTAGAGGTACGACAAAGATACTCCAGGCATTACAGATACCAAGGAATAAGAAACCGATAAAGCCGTTGAGAAGATAAAGTGGTCTTTTCTTCATTACATCATTCATAGATTATCACCCTTTCGTTATTTTTATTATAACCGATAAGCAGGGGTGAATGATATATTTATCATTTGAAAATGAAAGTATCAAAAAAGCCATAAGACGCATGTCCTATGGCCAAATTATTTTATTGTTTAAAATGACTAGTCAACTGGTACAACAGCACCTTTGAATGTATCTTCGATGTATTTTCTAACATCTTCAGATTTTAAAACTTCAACTAATGCTTTAATCTTGTCTTCGTTTTCGTTGCCTTCTTTAACAGCGATAACGTTAGCATAAACTGTACCTGCTTCACTTGTCTGTTCTTCGTAAGCAATAGCATCAGTTGCAGCATTGTAACCTGCGTCTAATGCATAGTTACCGTTTAAGATAACGAATGCGACTTCGTCTTTAACACGTGAGACCTGAGCTGCTTCTAATTCTTTGAAAGTAATGCCCTTAGGATTAGATTCGATATCTTTAACTGTAGCTTCAAGACCAACACCTTTTTTCAATTTTAAGATACCATTAGCCTGGAGTAATAATAATGCACGTGCTTCATTTGTAGTATCGTTAGGAACCGCAATAACATCACCTTTTGCAAGTTCTTCTAATTTAGATTTAGTACCTGCATAGATACCATATGGTTCATAATGGATGCTGCCAGCGTTAACTAAATGAGTACCATGTTCTTCGTTAAAGTTATTTAAGTAAGCAACATGCTGGAAATAGTTAGCGTCTAAATCGCCAGCTTCAACAACTTCATTAGGCTGTACATAGTCTTCGAATTCAGTGACTTGTAAATCATAACCTTTTTCTTTTAATGCAGCTTTTGCGTACTCTAAGATTTCAGCATGAGGTGTAGGTGATGCAGCAATTTTGATTGTTTCTAATTCAGAAGTACTGCCGCCTGATGAGCAGGCTGTTAAAGTAGCAACTGCTAAAAGCATTGTTAATAAACGTACAAATAATTTTTTCATAATTTTCCCTCCATTTACTTGCGTTTATCAATTTTCTTTGCGGCCAGACTACCAATAGACTGGAAAATCTGAACCAATGCGACTAAGAGAATGACAGTGACCCACATGACCACTTCTTCTCGACGATAGTAGCCATATCTTGAAGCGATGTCCCCAAGACCGCCACCACCAATAACACCGGCCATTGCAGAATAACCTAAGATAGCTGCAAAGACGATGGTCGTACCTAAGACTAATGAAGCTTTTGCTTCAACCATCAACACGTGGATGACGATTTGTGCTGGGGAAGCGCCCATTGACTGAGCAGCTTCGATAACACCAGGATCGACTTCCTTGAGTGACTGTTCTACCATTCTGGCGATGAATGGAATTGCCGAAACTGTTAATGGCACAATTGTTGCTGTAGAACCATAGCTCTTACCAACGATGGCACGTGTGAATGGCATTAATAAGATCAATAAGATCAAGAATGGAATTGATCTGCCGATATTGACAATAACATCGAGGATTTTATAGACAATTTTATTTGGTTTAAGTCCTTTAGCATCAGTCAATGTCAGTACAACACCAAGTGGTAAGCCGATGATGTAGCCAATGATTGTTGAAGCAAAGACCATGTATAAGGTTTCACCAATACCTTTTACGATTATTGGAAAATAAGAACTATCCATTAAATGTCACCTCCGTAATGCTCAGACCTAGTGATTCAAGATAATCAAGAATATCACTGTTGTCACCAGGACTAAGACCGATGATCATATCACCAAAGGCTTTACCGTCAATCGTTGTCGTATGTGCCTCTAAGATATTGACAGGACGCTGGAACTTCATGGCGATATTCGCAATGATTGGTTCGTATGCTGAATGTTCATCAAAGACAATACGCAGGAATTGATAAGATGACAGGTGACTAACGACCTGAGTTTCCGTTTCAAGCTGAATCAAACGGCGTCCAGCTTCGGATTTTGGATTTTTGAAGATTTCTGCGACTTCACCACATTCCTGAACACGACCATGTTCAAGAATCGCAACATGCTGACAGACATCCTGGATAACACTCATCTGATGAGTAATAATGACAATTGTGATACCCATTGTCTGATTGATTTCTTTAAGCAGTTTGAGAATCTGTGAAGTAGTGGCAGGGTCCAAGGCACTCGTTGCTTCGTCACAGAGGAGAATCTCCGGATCACTTGCAAGCGCTCTGGCAATGGCAACACGCTGTTGCTGACCACCTGATAACTGTGATGGATAATTGTTTGCCTTATCTTCAAGACCAACGATGCGCAATAGTTCGATGGCTTTTTCATGCGCTTCGTGTTTTTTGACTTTTGCAAGTCTTAATGGGAAAGCTACATTATCAATGACTGTTTTCTGCATGAGCAGGTTGAAGCTCTGGAAAATCATTGAAATCTTTGTACGCTTTTCACGTAACTGCTTTTCTGTAAGACTCTTTAAACTTGTTCCCTGAATGACAACATCACCGTCAGTAGGTACTTCTAAGAAGTTAAGACATCTGACGAGTGTGCTTTTACCAGCACCAGACATACCAATGATGCCAAAAATGTCGCCCTTATCGATGGTAATATTGACATGATCGAGAGCGGTCACTAATGGTCCATCCGGTGTTGCAAAGACTTTGCTGACATCCCTAATTTCAATTTCACTCATAGTATTTTCCCTTCTATAAAACATATTCGGAAGTCTATAAATGGCATGTTCATAACTTACCATATATCCATTATTGTAATCTGAATAACAGTGATGATGCAAGTATAATTTTTAAAAGCTTAAAACCTACCGGAAAAGTATGAATATATCATATTGCGAATAGCTTAAAATGTCAATAGCAAGCATTAGAAATATTCAAAAACCATGAATTATGATATGATGGACAATGAGGTGATCATCATGCAAATTGTCATGAGTAAAATCGAATTATTTATGTTGTTTTACTATTACATAGAAGCAAAAAACCAGATGAATCCTAACCAGAAGGTGACTGATTATTTAAAACGTGCTGATCCATTTCGCTTTACCGATTTAGGATCAGCAGATAAACGTATTTATGTCGAATTTGATCTAATGATTGGTGATAGTCCAGTTATTGAAGCTGACTATGGTTATTATCTCATTATCAAATATTTGCGTAAGAAGCAAATGCCTGAATTGATACAGTTATTTAGTGAAATCACAATGAATGAATGGAAAGAGGTTGCTAAAATTTATCTCTCACAACCACATAAAGGAATGAATGGCTGATTCATAAGAATTAGCCTTTTTTTGTTTCCGTCGCTTTTTTCTATACTTTAACGTTACTGAAAGTATGGAAAATAAAGCGATTGTTTAGCTTTTAAACTTTCAGAAACGTCGTGAACTACTTGTATAAATCAAATGGTTTTTTTAGGTAAAAGTGTCTTTGTGTGATACAATTATTCTGTGAAATTATAATTATCTGGAGGATGTAATTATGGCAATCAAAAGAGGACAACTTACAAGAGAAAAGGCAAATGTTATTTTTGTGATCGATGCTTCAGCATCAATGTTTGTGAACGAAGAACGCATTGGTAAAGTCAATTATGCCATGCCTTTGGTCAAAAAATCGCTCGTTGAACTTGCGGATCGTTACCATGTTGATTGCATGATGCGTGTCTTAATCTTTGGTAAAGAAAGCAAATGGATCATTGGTGATGAAAAAAGTGGTGTCAATGTCAAAGAAGTTGTTTGGAAAGATATTGATGAAGAACTCGGATTGACCAATATGGCTGATGCTTTAGATAAAGTCAACCAGATTTTAACTGTCGGCACCCTTGCTGAAGGGTCTTCGATGTTGCTGCGTCCGGTTGTTATCATGATGACGGATGGTTACTGCAATACTCAATATCACGAAGATTTTCTTAAGCAGGTCGAAATTATGCGCCATAAATTAACGTCCAGTGATAAAAAAGAAAAAGTCACTCGTATTGGTATTGGCATTTCTGAAAATTACAGTCATAAGAATCTGGAAGAATTTGCTTCTATGGCTACAATTCAGAATCAGCTTCATCCATTAGTATTTGATGATAAGAAAACTGATTTGTCTGAAGTCATCAATTGGGCAACAGCTACTTCAGTCGAATCAAGTATCACTGGTGAAAAGAATTTTGATTCTTTAACTTGGATGTTGGATAAATAAGATGAGTACATTTAAAGGACAAGTCAATGGCCTTGATATTTTGATGTCACGTGCAAAAGGCCAGGGACATATTTATAAAAATAAACCATGTCAGGATTATTGCTTTGTTAAGAACATCAGTGATGATGTGACATTATTGGCAGTAGCTGATGGACATGGTGGTGAACGATATATTTACAGCGATGAGGGCTCTTACACAATCTGTCATACACTTGCTAAACTTGTGGGTGAATCACTTGATGCCATTGGCTCAAGAGAGTGGTGTTTAGAATTAAAGCATAGATGGGATGAGGATGTCCTCAAGCGTCATGAGGAGAAGGAAGTCACCTTATATGGTACGACTCTCCTTTTTGCAGTCATCACACCTGAAGAAATCATTGCAGGGCAAATTGGTGATGGTGCCATTTTGATGATGAATGAAAAGCAGGCATTATTACATAAATCAGTACGTCCTAAAGTCAATACATTGACACATTCGATGGCAGAATCACATAGCCCTTATTACTGGTTTATTGAACGTTATGATCGTCATTTGTTTACTGATATTCTATTATCAACAGATGGCGTCTTTGATCCACTTAAGACAGAAGATCAATTGACATTCTATACCTTAGGACTTAAAAATCATCTTGCCGAAGGTGATATAAGTCAACCTTTTGATTTTTATGGTCAGAATATCATGGATTATACCTTTGATGATTGTACCGTAATTTACGCATCATTATCAGAGGGACCTACATTTGATATGGGCGATGCATCTTTAAAGACCACACAAAAAGGTCTCATTATGTATGAGACTAAAGACAGTATCATTCGTGTTCGTGATACTTTTGTACCACTCAAACAAGCACCTTATTTGATTACCCCAACAAAAGTTGAACAAGCAGGTGATTATTATATTTATACCTATCCAAAAATGAAGGATAGAGATTTATTAATGAACAGTTATTACATTGAGGACTTGAATGCTGATGGTTTACAGGATTTTAAACCATTGATGTATTACTATAAAGCAATGGAAGACCTCAATTCACAGTTATTAAAAGACGGGTTAGTTCCTACTGTTTACTTCTATAAGAGCTTATTGATGAGTGAAGATCATCAGCTATCAGTTTTCCTGGATGCTATTAAAGGTGAAGAAAGACCTTGGCATTCACCGCTAATAGGTACATTGATGCTTAATGATCAAATCTATCCTTTACTTGACTATTTTAATGAAGATGGATTTTCACCTGTCATTTGTTATCAAGGCACACAGAACCCGTTCTATTGTTCACTTCATCACAAAGAGATGAATTTAATTGGTATTTATAATGCTTCAAAAGAACCATGGCGTGTACTGGAGATAGAACGTAATTGTGACCCAGGAATGGTATTGCCACTCAATCGTGTTTATCACTTACAATGTGGCAAAGGATTGATGATATTAGTGCCTGCGAAAGGATAGTTTAAAATGAAAATTGGAGATATTTTTTGTGACCGTAGTGGCCATCAATATGTGATTATTAAAGAACTTGGAAGAGGTGGCCAGGCAGTTGTCTATCTTGTCAATAATACTGACACTCAGACACAACATGCCTTTAAGTATTATTTACGAGATCCATTTGGTGTACATAAAAATATTGAAACTCTACTTAAATGGCAACAGGATATAATTTTAGCAAAGGCGCACACAATTGAGGAAGGCATTTTTCCAGATGACATTTACTATGGACATGGTGGCTCTTTTGGCTATTTGATGCAGCCTTTAGAACCACGATTTATGACTTTATGGAAGGCTTATGAATCAGACAATGGGCCAAACGCAGAAGTCGCCTGTCATATCATTATCCATTTATCTGATTTCATGACTTATCTCCATGCCAATAAAACATTATCTTATAAGGATATCAACGAAAACAATGTCTACTTTGATCCTTCAACTGGTGATGTTCGTGTTATCGACAATGATAATATTGGTTTTCCAAGTCATTTCACCATTAGAGGAACACTTATGTATATGGCACCAGAAATCTTGAATAATGTATGTTATCCAGATATACGTACTGATTTCTATTCATTGGCGATGTATATTTATCGCTTATTGATTGGTGCCTTTCCTTATGAAGGTCCTTATTCAAAAAAATATGGCGAAGAACATGGACTAGAACGTGATGGCTTTTTTGCGGAATTTCCAGGTCGTCAGCCATTGTTTGTATTCGATCCTGTCGACCAGCGTAATTCAATTAAAAATACAGATAATCAAGGATGGCAACTGAGATGCCAGATATGGGAAAGTCTGCCTGAATCTGTTCAAAATTTGTTTATCAGTACTTTTGCCACAAATATCAGTTATGAGCGTCGTGCTGAGCGTACATCCAGTCAAGAGTGGAGTGCTGAAATGAAACGTCAGCTTGGACGTCTTGTGAAATGTCCTCACTGTGGTGAATTGACTTTCAAGGGCACACCTCGCTGTTTCAATTGTCTTGAAAAAATCGAAATCAGTCAGGACCTGGTTTTAAAAATCAATGGCCAGCAATTGTCTTTACGAGCAGAAGATACCATTTCTACTCAACAATGTGGGTTAAGCTATGATGAACCTTTACTTATTGTAAAACAAAACAAAGAAACAAAGCAGTATGCTTTGCGTAATGTAAGTCCACTTGATGGTACTGTGACTTTAAAAGACGGTACAACTTTATCATTCAATTATGGTCGAATCATTCCATTAAGCGGCTGTCTCACAATCAAACTGGATACAATCACAATCGAAATAATTGATGATGGAGGAAAATAAAATGAGAACAAGTTTATCATATTACCAAAGATGCCGAGAAAATAGCATGTTTTTAGTTAGTCAAACACAGTTCATCAGTCAAATGAAAGCGTTAGCTGATATTATTCACAAGGAAATACAAGAGCTTAACCAGTGCAGTCTGTTTGATCAAATAATTGAGGAAATCAAAACCACGAATCATGATTACAGTCATGTAAAAGCATGGGATAAGGTCTATTTTGCTGATGCATTCATTATTGTATCGATAATTGACTGGCAAAACGGCGGACTTAAAAAGTTGCATAATAAGCAATATGCTTATTTTTATGAAGTTATTTATAAAAATTTTAATCCACAATCAAAGGAAACTTATCAAGAATTATCTCACAAAATTATGAGAGAGTTAGAAAATTATAGCGCCTATATCACTAAAAGGGCGCAAAAATCGCATCGCTCATATAATGATTCAGTGACTTCTTCAATATCACGTGGTCAAAAAATTAAAATCAATGATAAAAATGAAGATTCGACTCATTCAAGCCAACAAAAAGAAGATAAGAGTCATCAGACAAGTCAAAATGATCAGAATGTTCAACAAGTACCACCAGTCACACAGGTCATTGAAAAGCGTATCTTAATGAGTGAAGAAGATGTAGCGAAAATCGTTGATGAACGTACGCAATTACGTATTAATTCGGCTAATAATGTGAAAGAATTTAACGAGAGATTTGTTCAGTTGGATGATGATATTTTGAAGATTCAGTCTTCTGCTACTGAAGTTGTGAATCAGGTTATTAATTTCAAACAGGAATTGACAAACAACTACATTTTACAGTTTGCTTCATCACTGATTGATCTCTATGACATGATAGCTGACAGTTATGATTATCATCACAAGAATATTGAGATGACTGATGATCAAAATTATCGCAATGCGATTTTCAATTATGAGACTTTTTTAGAAGAAATTATTGATAAATTATCATATTTAGGCGTTACAACAATTATTTCAGAGCCAGGTGATAGTCTCAATGGAAGCTATCATCAGGTTGTCAATACACAAAGCTTCAGTTCAAGAGCCATTGTCAGCAAGAGCGTACGTGCCGGTTTTATGTACAAGGATCGTATGCTTAGAAAAGAACGCATTGAAGTGAAGTAGTAAGTAGAGGATAAGAAAATGAATTTAGCGATAGATTTTGGTACGACATTCACTTTGCCGGCAACAACACATATGGGCAATGTCGTCAGATTATTACCAGAAGGCTGGTATGCCATTCCTTCTTTATTCTACTATAATAAATATGATGGCATTCTTATTGGTACGGATGCAGAAGATGCCGGGCAGGGTTATGAAGCTGCCAATCTTGTCCGTGAGATCAAGCTTGATCTTTTCTCGACAAGAATGTTAGATGGCAAAAAGTTCACCGCCAGACAAATCGTCGGCTA
>JAGBPZ010000077.1 GCA_017633115.1 Erysipelotrichaceae bacterium
CTTGGTTTTAAAGATCGTTGGATCTGCCTGACGGAAACGATAGATGGATTGCTTCATATCACCAACCATAAATAATGGAATATGAGGAGTTTGATATTCAGATATCGCCATGACCATATTTTCCTGGATCTGGTTGGTATCCTGATATTCATCAATCATGATTTCTTTAAAACGGTGATAAAGTTCTTCTTTGACCGGCAGACTATCATCAAGAAGCAGTGTTGCGTAGTGTTCCAAATCTGCAAAATCAAGTTCATTACGTTCTTTTTTAGCGATGCTGTAGACCTGCTGGAATTGATCAAGAAGACCATTGACACCAAGAAGATATTGAATATCTTCATAAGATAGATTCAAGACCATTTCAAAGCCATCAAGGGAATCAGGTACAAGTTGCTTAGCTTTATCGGTGAGAGGGGTAAGGACCTTCTTTTTTAAAGCGTTATATGTCTTTTTGACATCCTCATCGACATCTTTCCATGACATACTACGCGCTTTAGCAGGTTTATAAGATAAAGCATCATAAATAGCTTCAGGTGAAGTGGCATCATTGATACGGGTCAAGGTGTCATCCAAATAGTCATAGAGAACATCATTTGATGCACCAAGCTTTGCTGAACCTTCAAAGAAGGCTGATAAGTCATTTATTCTTGCATATTGAGCGAGAATGGCAAGGCGTGACATGGCTTTAAGGCATTCATTGCTCATAATGATTTTGAGCGTCTTTAAATAGACATCAGATGTCAATGGATCAAACGATTCCTGTGATTTGATGAAATCAAAGAAATTGACATAGCCATGACTTAATTCATTGTATTGAAGAATAAGCCCTGTAATGATGTCAAAGTTATAGGCACCAACATGACGATGGAAGAAATCCTGGAATTGAGGTTCTTTGACCCACTTCAGCAGACATTGTTCAATTGCCTGATGTTGGATATATTCAGGCTTTTCATTGATTTTAAAGCCTGGCATGACCCCAACTAAATAACCATAACGTTCCAACAATTCTTTACAGAAACTATGGAATGTTGAAATTGATGCATTAGGCAGCTTTAACAGCTGTAATTGGGCATGTTCGATTTGTGATGGTGAGAGTGATTCATCACTTAGGGTATCCATAAGTAAGGCACTTAAACGCTGTTTCATTTCATTGGCAGCGGCATCAGTAAAGGTCAAAATAAGGAATTCATCGATTTCATAATGATCTTTAATCAATAAATCAACGACACGATTGACAAGAATACGTGTCTTACCGGAGCCTGCAGGTGCGCTGACAAGCACGGAACATTGACGGGCATTGATTGCCTCTAATTGTTGCTGGTTGAATTTCATGACTCTTCACCACCTTCAACTTTTTCGGGAATGATTTTGCGGTTCTCGTTATAGAAGACATCAAACAGACAGACTGTTTTATAGTCACAATAGGTGCATGGATAAACCATTTGATCGACTTTGGTATTGAGACCTTTACTTGGAGTGATTGGAATCAGACCAGAAGAAATTGATTCATAGATATGATCAATTTGTGTAAGCAAAGCTTTCAGGATATGATCATAATCTTCTTTGGTAAGATAGTGACCACTTGGTTCTCCATTCTTCTTTAATTTAGCGCGGATTGTCAGTTCGGGATTACCATTACCTAAGATCATATCATGATCTTCATCATCAATGACATAACCAGTCATACGATGAAGTTTATAAACCTCTTCGACTGCGAATTCTTTTTTTACGTCGGTACTTTGACTTTCAATCCAACGCTTTTTGAAACTGAAATAATGGAAAGCACCTTTTTCTTTTTTCAATGCCTGGGCAAGCATTTCCAAATACACCAACATTTGCATATTAAAGCCCTGGGCCACAATTAAAGGATCAACTTCCTTTTCCCCGGATTTATAATCGATGACGCGAATAGAATCATGATAAGTATCAACACGATCGACATAGCCTTTAAGTGGAATCTTACCAAGGTTACCGGAAACTTCAACTTCATTACCATAAACCTCAAATTCACCCATGGATAGATAATCATTGGCAACCTGAAGATTGTGCTTCATATTGCGCAACAATTCATTAATAAGGAATTCATTGAGTGGAGAATCTTTGAGCTTATCTTTGAGATTTTCTTCGATATGACGTTTTGCGACTGCTTCAATTTGATCAGGATGGTCAAGACAATCTTCCATCAGTTTATGAGCAAGAGTACCTAGTTCATTGACCATGACATCAGTCTTCACCGCTTCAACATTAAGACCGTATTTAATAAAATATTGGAATGGACATTTATTATAAGTCTCTAAACGGGAGATACTCATACCACGGCCTAAACGATCACGCATGGAGGCATCGATTTGTACCGGTTTATTGATTTGTTCATAAGGAATATCAACAAGCACGTTGACGTCATCATCAGGCACCTGACTGCCTCGTAAATAGAGCTCTGGTTTCCATGCTAAAAGTGGGCTCTTGATGTTCTGTGAACTTAAAACGTTTCTAAGACGGATATAAAGTGATGAAGGCAGCATATCCTTATTAGCCATATCATGAGTGGCATAAGACAATGTCAAAGAACGATGTTGATTCAAGAGAACTTTCATGATTTTGATTTTATCAAGAATCATCAAATCAATCGCAGTTACAGGCTGTGCTGGTAAGGTTTGATAATCAGCATCACTTAAAATACCTTTTTCTTTGATATAAGCAGGCATGACAGATTCATTGATACCAGTGATATAGAGATGTTTGGCATCAGCACTGAAGGCATAATTAATATTAGCCATTTTAATGGCATCATGAGGCGCCGTATGGGTAAGGTGATTAGCTAAGACTGTCTCTAAGAAGTCTTTGAATTCCAACGGCGTGATTTCATCATCAAAACGCATTAAATCAAGAATCTCCTGATAATCAGAAGTCAGTTTCAGTGTCGATAATTCATCAATGATACCACTAAATGTAGTTGCAGTGAGTGTTGGTAAAGCTTTGATGATTTGTTTATAAGAGAGATCATATTTAAATGACGTTTCGATATCAACTTCTACTGGTATCCTCCAGGTTTTGAAGATATACATGAAATAATCAACATAATCCTGATTATTCACAAGAATCATGAAGTCACGATAATGAGCTTCGGTTGTGGCAAGACAATTTTTAATATGAGAAGCAACTTTTAGAGCTTCTTTAAAGATATTACCACCATTCATGACCTGTACCGGATGATCAACTTTGACGGCCTGTTGATTCCACAAATCATGAGCGATGAAATGTTCATAGGCATTATCATCATAGTCCCAAGTAATCTGTTTCTGGTGATAGAGAGGTACAAGTGGGGAATCACCAGTTAATAAAACCGAAACATGAGTCAATTGTGCCAGACGATCAAATAGAGCGATTTCTTTGCGATTGACATAATCATCTCCGATGACATAGATGTCTGGTAAGATGAGTGTTTCATCCATTAAATCAGCGACAATGTCTTCAAGGCACCAATATGTATTGTCCGGTTTATTGGTGGTAATAAAATCATCAATGACTTTAAGGTCATGACATTTATCGATGACAAGCTGTGATGATGTCGATGTATTTAAATCAATACCGTTCTTATGCAGGGTTTTAAGTGTTGCAATGATTTCCTTGATCAAATCATAAGAGACCTTATCACCCTTGAAACAGCGAAGAGATTCAGTTGTGAGAACACGACGAACCAGATATGTCAGTTCGAGTGTTGACATAAGACGGCGGGTATAAATGTGTTTTTGACTTAAAAGCTGCTTTTCAAACTGCGACAGTGTGAGCACTTCAACGTCGATAAGGATATCCTGATAACTCATCAATATATCTTCGACAAACTCAGGCAGTTCAGTAATGACAACAGTTGGTGTCTGATGAGAAGCTAAGTGTTGACCTAGTTGATGCAGCTTTTTATGAAATTGAGATCCTAATATAAGTGTCATAAATGAACCTCTAGAAAAAATGGCACATTAATCTGTGCCATTAAGAGCGTTAAGCCACATTGTGACATCAGCGTCACTAGGCATGCGAAGGTCTCCACGAGGAGATAGAGCGACGGTACCAACCTTTGGTCCATCAGGAATACAGCTGCGTTTAAACTGCTGAGTGAAGAAACGGCGATAGAATAGTGTCAGCCATTTCTTAATGGTTTCATGATCATAAACCCCCTGATAAGCAATTTCAGCGATGCGTAACATCTTCAGTGGTTCATGATGGAAACGTGCATGGTGATACAGGAAGAAGTCATGAAGTTCATATGGACCAACGATATCTTCAGTCTTCTGAACGATTTCATTATCCTGTGCAGGTAATAATTCAGGTGACACTGGGGTGTGAAGAATATCCTGCAGTGTTGCTTCAAGCACTTCACCCTGATAGAGACTTGAGACATAATCTACTAAGTAACGAACCAGTGTTTTAGGGACAGAACAGTTGACCCCATACATACTCATATGGTCACCATTATAAGTTGACCAGCCAAGAGCGACTTCAGATAAATCACCAGTACCGATGACTAAGCCGCCAACCTGATTGGCGATATCCATTAAGACCTGAGTACGTTCTCTGGCCTGACAGTTTTCATAAGTCACATCATGAACATCAGGATCATGTCCAATATCCGCAAAATGCTTCATGACAGCTTCACCAATATCAATGGTCTTACTTGTGACACCTAATTCTTCCATTAGAGTCAAGGCGTTATTTTTCGTACGGCTGGTCGTACCAAAGCAAGGCATGGTGATGGCGATGATATCTTCAGCTGGATAACCCAAATTCATAAAGGCACGAGTGACTACCAGTAATGCCAGGGTTGAGTCAAGACCACCAGAAATACCAACGACTGCTTTAGTTGAATGGCTGGCGACTAAACGCTGCATTAAAGCCTGGGTCTGGATACGGAAGACTTCTTCACATCGTGCGATACGGGCTTCCTTAGCGCTTGGTACAAATGGATGAGGATCATAATAGCGATTAAGCTCTAAATCACAATCATCAAAAGCGAAGAGGACAGTGTCATAATCTTCCTCATTAGTATAAGTTGTCATTTCCAGACGTTCACTCTGGATTTTCTGCAGATCCATATCAGCATAAATCAAACCATCTGTATATTCTGTTTCTGCAAGATGAGTGCCATTTTCAGCAATGATATGATGACCTGAAAAGACAACATCAGTTGTTGATTCACCTAGTCCGGCATTGGCATAAGCATAGCCACAAACTAAACGGGCACTTGTTGCGCTGATCAACAGACGACGATAATCAGCTTTACCGGTCAGGTCATTTGATGCTGATGGATTGACAATCAGTGTTGCCCCAGCAAGGCAGAGATGTGTACTTGGAGTATCTGCCGCCCAGACATCTTCACAGATTTCAACACCAATTTTGATCCATGGATGATTGACATCTTCAAAAATCTGATAAGGAGTGAAAGGGACTTCCTGATCGGCGATTTCAATAAATGTATCAACATCTCGTCCTGATGCAAAGTGACGTGCTTCATAGAATTCATGATAATTAGGCACATTGATCTTTGGAACAACACCTAAGATTTCGCCACGATGAAGCATGACAGCACAATTATAGAGCTGATTATGGTAGTCAATTGGCATGCCAATTGTCAGGAATAAATCTAAGTCTTCGGTTTCTTCAACGATACGTAATAGCTGTGACTTGGCTTCATTGAGAACACGTCTCTGGAAGAATAAATCTTCAATTGTATAGCCAGTCAGGCATAATTCACTTAATACTAGTACCTGGGCATGAGCTTCACTTGCTTCTTTAGCCAAAGCGATAATCTGATCAGCATTGGCAGGTACATTGGCCAGTTTCATTGGGAATGAGCCACAGGCAACTCTTATAAATCCATCTTTCATTTTGATCACCTCGTATTGATTCACTGATGGTATAATATCACACCCACTATTTTATCAATTATAGCTTAGGTATTCCACTATGATTTTCAACCACAAGGAAAAATGATACAATGAAAGCAACACAGTGAGGTGATGATTATGAAGACGTTCATTAAAAATCATGCGATTCGTGCCATTTGCTTTGATGTCGATGGCACATTTTATCCAGCTGAATTTTATCTCAAGACTTACTATGAATTTCTTATTGACTCTCTGAAAGTCTATTACGACTATACGCGTGAACAATCAATCAAGGCATTGACCGATTATGGTATTTATAATTATTATGATCCTGTCAATTCCCGCAGTGGCACTGACTTCATGATCAATACCGGTATCCCTGCTGATGAATGGAATGCTTATCGTGATATCCACTATCGCCTTAGAGGATTTAAACAGACGACAACTGTTGATGTGGAGTTATTGAAGGATTTAAAGAAGGATTATTTACTGTTTGTCGTGTCTAATAATACGCCCGATGTTATTGAAGAAACATTAGGTGAAATGGAAGTCGATTTAGATATTTTTGATTACATTTATACGTCTATAGACTTGTTTGTCGATGATCACAAAGTGACCAAAGATCATGTTTATAAACGTATTCATGATACTTATGATATTGCTTATGAGGAAATGATTGGTGTTGGTGATCGCTATATCATCGATCTTGATCCGCTTGTACAGCTTGGCGGCAACGGACTATTGGTGGAAGGACCAGAAGAACTTATTGCCCTTAAAGAGCTTATTGTTCCCAAAGAAAAAAGAGCTTAACGCTCTTGAGAAATTAAATCATTGATGACGACTGATGCGATGATTAATCCGGCAGTACCTGGCGTAAAAGCTGTAGAACCAGGAGTGACTTTGCGTCCGTCGTCTTTTTGTTTGCCTGGCCTGACAGGCTTTTCTTTTGAGTAAACGACTTTATAAGGTGATAGTCCTCTTTTCTTTGATTCATAACGCATGACACGTGCAAGGGGACAGACTGATGTCTGATAGATGTCAGCGACTTCAAAGAGCTCTGGGTGGCGCTTATTGCCCGTACCCATGGAACTGATGACTGGTACATGGTGATCCTGAGCAAGTTTGATAATCGCAAGCTTGCCAGTGATTGTATCAATGGCATCAATGACATAGTCATATTGAGAAAAGTCAAATTGATCCTGGGTATCAGGTAAAAAGAATGTCTGATAGGCATTGACATGGCAATCAGGATTGATTGATAAAACACGCTCTTTAGCCACTTCAACTTTAGATCTGCCCAAACTCGCATGGGTAGCGATGATTTGACGATTCAGATTGGATTCAACGACCACATCATTATCGATTAAATCGAGAGTACCAATACCACTTCTTGCGAGTGCTTCAACAACGTAACCGCCAACACCGCCAATACCAAAGACAGCAACACGGCGTTGATTTAAACTGTTGATTGCTTCTTCACCATAGACAAGTGCAGTGCGTACAAATTGTTCCTTCATAAAGTTACTCCTTTGTCAATGCAAGATCAGAAATCTGCTTGCGATAAATCAAGTGGGCATAAATGACATCAATCAGATAATTACCAGTAAGGGTACCATACATTGAATCAATATCGGTAAATGAACGGGCTTCAAAAAGCAAGTAATCATCAAGATTGTCAATGATATCGTCGTTCTTGTGACCAAGTAGACCAACCGTATAGTTCTTTTTATGCTTCATGATTTGGGCGAGTTCTTCAACATTTGGATTGCTGCCCGTCTGACTGATGAGAATTGTGACATTGTGCTGGTCGATCGTATCTAAATAGTGACGATTAATACCGCTATGGCATTGAACATAGAAACCTAAGGACTGTAATTTGAAAGCGAGGGTATTGGACAAGCTTTCGGTGATACCAAAGCCATAAATATCGATAATTCGAGAGCTGAAGATACGGTTACATAGACGGGTGACAACGTTAGCATCTAATGTCAGATTTGTGCGAAAGATACCTTCACTGTAGAGGACACTGATGGTATTTTGAATATCCTTTAGAGATGTAAAATACTGACTTGGCATATCAGTCGAAGACATATTGTGTTTAAGATATTCATTACGTTCAATGACCAGTAAGGATATAAATTCACGGAAATTCTTCAGACCAAACTTTTTATAGAGACGGATGACCGCTGTTTGTGATGTGTAACTGTTTTTTGCAAGTTCATAGCTTGTCAGCTGCGAAATATCATTTTTCGCATCAAGAATATAGTTCGCAATGGATTGTTCTGTATGGGTCAACGATGAACCATCTATCAATTGTTCAATTATCATATCTATCACCAATGATTATTATATCTGAATCAAAGAGTCAGTTCTCATATTTTTCATATCTTTTTTTGAATTTTTAAAACGAGACAGAGAAATCGAATTGAAACTTTTGTGAGATAAAGTAAAATGGGTTTGAAAATAGGTATCGTTATTGCCAGATTAAAATAAGATTTCTAAATGAAAACAACGGACGAAGATTCACTTCTGTCCGTTGTTTTCATATTGTTTTGTAACCAATTTAACGCATAAAGTTCGTCATTTCACCTTGTTCATAAACAGGCATACCATATTCTTCTTTTGCAAGTTCGATACCACGCATTAAAAAGACAATATGGCGGGCTAACTGACGCATGACACGACGACCTTCGATATCCTGATTGTCAGGATCACTGGCTTTACCATAGTAATTGTTCCAGTAATAACTTGATGCTACCGGCATACCACTGATGGTGAAATATTTATTGAGGGCATCAAATGTTGCGGTTGTACCACTGCGTCTTGCCGTGACGACAGCAGCGCCTACTTTCATAGTCTTATCGAAACCAGTGCTATAGAATAATCTTGTCAATAAAGCCGTCAAGGTCGCATTTGGGCCTGCATAATAAACCGGTGTGCCAACAACTAAAGCATCAGCATCTTCAAATTCTTTGGCAATTTCATTGACTTCATCATCAAAGACACAGCGATCGAGTTTGTAACAAGAGTTGCAGGCAATACAGCTTCTAATGGCTTTATTGCCAACAAGGTAATACTTGACTTCAACACCATTTTCTTCAAATACTTTAATCATTTCATTAAGAGCCACACTGGTGTTGCCTTTAGGATGTGGACTGCCATTAATCATTAATACTTTCATTGAATGTCTCCTTAATAATCTTTGAGTAAGTAATCCCATTGTTCAATACGTTCAGTTTTGGCGACGACAATGAGATGATCTCCCTTTTTAAATGTATAGTCACCTGTAAAATCCATATTGAGTTTATAATCCGGTGCCGATTTGATGGCGATGACATTCATGCCCATGATACGGCGGAGATTAAGCATGATAAGTGATTTATCGATCCAGTCATTAAGCACATTGATTTCAACAATTGAATAGTCTTCATCAAGGTCAACCGATTCAACGATACTTTTTCTTAGCATCGATTTAGCCAGGCGGATTGCCATGGCACGGTCGGAGTTGATGACTTCATCAGCACCAACACGTTCAAGAATCGCTTTTTTTCTGTTCGTAGGTGCTTTTGCGATAATACGAGGAATGTTGAGCTCTTTAAGTATTAATGTACAAAGAACAGATTCCTCAAAATGTGATGACAATGACACAACGACAGTATCGAAATCCTGGATACCTGCTTCGACGAGTTGAGAACGGTCTGTCACATCCGCAATCACCGCTTTAGTGACATGATCCATGATATGATCGATTTTTTCAGGATCAATGTCGATGGCTAAAACTTCAACACCATAATCTTCAAGTGTCTGGCATAAAGCATTGCCAAACACACCTAGTCCTAAAACTGCAACTTGTTTTTGATTTGCCATATTATTTCCTCCTATCCGATTAAAACATCTTCATCTGGATATTTGATTTCTGACTGTCTACGGGCATTACGTGTAGAGAACAGGAACATCATCGAAATTGGGCCGATACGTCCTGTATACATTAAAACGATGACAATAAGCTTACTTAAACTACATAACTGTGGTGTAACGGAACAACTCAATCCGACAGTACCAAAAGCGGAAAAGACTTCCATTGCCAGATCGAGAACCTCGATATGCGGTTCAATTGTGAGCAGCATCATCAACGCTACAATACATATAGCGATAGAAATCGAGACGATACTTAACGCCTGATTCATGATACGTTTTTTGATACGGCGATTGAAGATGACCACTTCACTTTTACCATTAATGACACAATAAATCATGATGACCATCATCGCAAAGGTGACAGTTTTAATACCACCGGCTGTTGATGCAGGTGAACCACCAATCAGCATATAGACACACATCATCATTTTCGTGACACGGTTCATTGAAGCCATATCAACGGTGGCAAAGCCAGCGGTTCTTGTCGTCGTTGACTGGAAGAAAGAGACCATTAGCTTTTGTCCGGGATCAAAGGTGCCAATAGTTGCTGGATTGGAAAATTCCATGGTCAAAAATAAGAGTGTACCACTCACCAAGAGAATCAATGTGGTGATCAAAACGACTTTTGTATGTAACATCAAAGAGTGACAGTAACGACTAAAACTGAAATAGGTTTTCTTGTGACTTTCATTTTGCCATTTGTCATAAAGATCAAGGACAACTCTAAAACCAATGCCACCAGTAATAATCAACATGCAAACAATAAAATTGATAGCAGGATTGAGTTGATATTTGATCAGTGAGGTTGATCCCAACAAATCAAAGCCAGCATTACAGAAACCACTGACGGCATGCCAGAATCCATAATAGATACCGCGTATCAACCCAAATTCTGGTACAAAGACGAGTGAGAACAGTAATGCTCCAAGTAATTCCATGCCAAAGGTATAAATGAATATCGTTCTCAATAAACGGGGCAACAATGCCAGGTTATCCTGACTGAGTGCTTCCTGGAATAAAGCGCGGTTGCGCAGAGTTATTTTTGAACGGACAATATTCAAAAATAAAAACAAAAAGGTCATAAAACCAAGACCACCAATCTGGACGAGAACGATGAGAATCAATTGTCCCAAGACATTGTATTGTTCACGAACAACTATTGGTGACAAGCCTGTAACACAGACTGCTGAAGTGGCGACAAATAAATTATTGATGTAGCTGGTAGGGGTTATCTTATTAGTAAAAGGCAGAGTCAGCAGGATCGAACCAATCAGAATAATGACGAGAAAACTATAGGCAATCAGCTTGCCTGCTGGAATGGATTGCTGCCTTAATTTTGTTTTGATTTTGCGAAACACACACATCCCTCCCATGTAATATATTTTATCACACTCAAAATCACTTGACTATGATTGATGATTTAAATCAGAAATGTAGCAATTGGGTACAAAAAAAGAGCCACTTGGCTCTTATAAAAGATTGACGTTGGCCTTTTCACAGGCTTCCATTGTTGCTTCATCCCAGAGAGAAGCCTGAACTTCACCAATATGGGCTTTTCTCAGGAAGAACATACAGAGACGACTCTGACCGATACCACCACCGATTGATAATGGTAAGACTTTGTTGACAATGTTCTGATGGAATGGTAATGACAAACGATCTTCATCACCAGCTTTTTTCAACTGTTCTACAAGTGACACTTCATCAACACGAATACCCATTGATGAGATTTCTAAAGCATCATCTAATACAGTGTTGTAAAGAATGATGTCACCGTTTAATGCCCAGTCATCATAGTCAGGAGCACGGCCATCATGCTTGATACCTGATGCTAACAGGTCACCAATCTGCATAATGCAGACAGCTTTTTTAGCACGGGTGATTTCGCGTTCTCTTTCTTTAGGTGTCAATGCTGGATAAAGGTCTTCAAGTTCCTGGGTTGTAATAAAGAAGATTTCTTCAGGCATGACAGATTGACTTAATCTTGGATAATGTCTGATCATCTGGAATTCAACATCTAACAGGGCACGATAGATTTTACGTACAGTTTCTTTGAAGAATTCCTGGGTACGGTCTTCTCTGTTGATGATCATTTCCCAGTCCCACTGATCGACATACATAGAATGAAGATTGTCTAATTCTTCATCACGACGAATCGCATTCATATCTGTATATAAACCAGTATGTGGTTCAAAGTGATATCTATATAAAGCATCACGTTTCCATTTTGCGAGTGAATGAATAATTTCAACTTCCTGGTCTTCACCTAAAGCATTAGATGTGAAGCCAACAGGACGTTCGACACCGTTGAGGTTGTCATTGAGACCAGTATTCTTTAAGACAAATAATGGTGCAGAAACACGTGTTAAACGTAATTCTTCTGCGAGACGTCTCTGGAATGTATCTTTGATCATTTTAATGGCTACTTCAGTTTCAATCAGATCGAGTTGTGATTGATAGCCAATTGGTATCATGACTTCGCTCATAATAGGGTCCTCCTCTAAATCTAGTGACATTATACACACACTATCAATTTTTTGCAACATAATAAATTATTTTTACATGATAGTCAAGATAAGAAAAAAACCTGCCCTTACTGGCAGGCTCTAATGCTCTGTTTTAAAGCATTATATTGCATCATTTCTTTAAGCTTTTCGGCGTCACCACCAAGAATTTCTACAAGTTTATAAACGAATGATAAAGTTGAAGCAGGACCACGTGACGTAATGAGGTGTCCATCGACAACAACTAATTCTTCCATAGCTGTATTGTCATCAATATAGTTGGCATTAGTGAAGAGATTTCTGTATTTATCCAATGGGTAAGAAGTCAACTTTTTACCTTCTGCAATACCAGCTTTAGCGAGGACCTGAGTAGCAGCACAAATGGCAGCGACATATTTACTTTCATCATGAGCGAAATCTTGTACTAAACGAACCACACGTTCGTCATCACGAAGGTGATCGGAACCAGGCTGTCCGCCAGGTAAAACAATCATGTCATAATCAGCGACATTAACATCATCAACATGTTTGTCACTAAAGACACGAATATCATGAGCACCACGAACGACTTCTTCGTTAATTGTGATGCCATCACATTTAAAACCAGCACGTCTAAAAATATCAATCACAAATAATGATTCACCTTCTTCAAAACCATCGGCGAGCATAACGGCAACTTTCTTAGTCATTTTATTATTCTCCTTTTGCATATGTTTCTGTAATTAAATTGGCAATATATTCTAATTGATAAGGATGAGAGCGCTGATCAAGACTTGAATCAAAGCGAATGACCTCATCCACAAACGCAGGCTGTTCATGTTGTCCACCCATAATCATCCAGATTTTTGCTTTTTCTAAAATCTTGCGCTCTTTGCGCCAGATATGGGCATCAAAGTAAGTGCCTGTATAAGAGAACACGATAATCAAATCTTTTTCACTGACGTTCATCATCGTGTCGATCTGACTGGCATAAGAAACAGATGTTCTCACTTCAACACCAAGCATGTGCATATCGACCACAAAATCATTGGCAGCATTTTGGGCTTTAAGCAGACCAAAGGCATAGATATGTTCATAAGTTAGAATGTCTTGAATCAGTTTATTGATCTGTTTCTTGTCAATTGAAGCAGCAGCCATATTGATGGCCTGATTGATATGATCACTTAATGATAATGGACTAAAGTGTGAATCATCGTAACTTGTTGACTCATGGAGACTTTTCTTGAGTTCGGCAAAATTGTTGAAGCCGATTTCACGGCAGAAACGTGAAATTGAACCTGTTCCGACGTGACAGCTTTGCGCTAAATCCTTGATACCGAAATCTCTGACTTCATCGATATGGTTAAGGATATAAGTCGCAATAACATGATTGGTCTCATCTTCACGATAGGTTGCCAGTGCGCTAAACAAAACGACAGGTAATTTTTCATAGATCACACGAATCACCTCATAGTCTCATTGTATCATGAAGCTCTTGTTAAATGCCACCAGCTTCTTTATAAAGAAGACGGCCTCTGACAACACTTGTATCAGCACCAAGTGCTTCGGCGATGGCAAAAGCAAATGGATAAGGTGTAGCAGGACCTTGTGATGTAATCAGGTTATCATCACATGCTACGACATCTTTAATGAAATGAGCACCAGTCAAGACATCTTCATAGCCATAATAACCAGTGACAGTTTTACCTTCAATGATGTCAGCAGCTTTGATGACACGGGTACCGGAACACATAGCGGCAACCAGTTTATGTTCATCATTGAAATAGCGGATCATATCTAAAACACCATCAGCTTCAATCAGTTTTCCCCAGGCATGACGACCTCCAGGAATGACAATGGCATCATAGTCTTTAATGGCATCGCTAAAAGGTAAGTCACCTTTGATCAACATATTCTGCATTGAGCATACATAAGGATCTTCGCCAAAATAGAATGTTTTTGCTTCAATACCACAACGCATCAAAATATCGACGATGGTAATAGTTTCGCTTTCTTCAAAGCCTTCCATCATTAATACAGCAGCTTTTTTCATGACTATTCCTCCTTAAATGCTTCAAAATAAGACATTCTCTTTTTAACTGTGAGTGAATCACCGCCAAGAATATCAACGAGTTTATAAGCGAATTGATAAGCAAAGGCAGGACCTTTACCAGTAATCATATGGCCATCAACCACGATAGCTTCCTGAGTATTGATACCATGATGGATACGCTCCTTAACACCTGGATAACAAGTCAACTTTCTTCCTTCAAGTAATCCGGCTTTATCTAAAACTTCTGGAGCAGCACAAATGGCAGCAATATAACGACCTTTATCATCCATATCCTTTAAGACTTTGAGAAGTGTCTCACTTTCGAGCATGGCATCACGTCCGCCATAGCCACCAGGTAATACGATCATATCATAATCAAAATCTTCATTGAGAATCGTATCAGTTTTCATTGTGACGTGATGAGTACCAGTGATTTCATCACTGTCCACACCAACCAGGTCACAGGTGAATTCAGCACGTCTTAAGATATCAGCGATTGTCAGAACTTCACTTTCTTCACAACCCTGAGCAGTTATTAATCCAACTTTCATGGTGTTTCCTCCTTGTTCGCCTTTATTATAGATGCTGACAAAGCATAAAAAAATCGTTTTCCAGTTATTGGAAAACTGTTTTGATGACCAGTAAATTTTTATAGTATTGCCTTAGGAGGTCGATGAATATGGATCGTCAATTACCTGGCTCAAAGCTATTATTAACATGTTTATTATTATCAATTGAAGGCGGTTATTTAGATGCCTATACATATGTGACTCGTGATGGTGTCTTTGCGAATGCCCAGACTGCGAATATTGTCAAGCTGGCAATGAACTTTCAAGCGCATAATATGGCAAAATGTATGCAGCTTCTTATACCGGTGAGTGCTTTTATCTTAGGTGTTCTGGTGGCATTGATTATTGAATCACATCATACTAAATATGGGATTCGTCATATTCGCCGTTCAGTATTGCTTGTAGAAATTGCGGCTTTAGTCACCGTTGCCTTTTTACCAGAACAATATAACACGGCAGCGAACTGTCTGGTTTCATTTGTCTGTGCGATGCAGATGGAAGCCTTTAAGACTTTTGTGGGACAGGTATTGACAACGACTGTCTCCACTGGCAACTTGCGTAAGTTTGTCGAATTCCTTTATAAGGCTATTATGGAACATGACCAGGAAGCATTAAAAACAGCGGGTATTTATCTCGTTGTCATTCTCTCATTTATGACTGGTGCTTATATTGGCTATGGCATTTCCGTGCAATATGGTTTTAAATCAATCTTTATCCCCGTCGTCTTATTAGTCATTGGCTTAGCCGTCATTACTTACCAACAATATCGATATCAGGCATGATGGACATTTATCCATCATGTTTTTATTTGTGCTTTTAAGAAACATCTCCCTCAAGTTGAAAAGAAAGCCTAATTAGTGTAAAATTAAGGCGACTTTAAAGCATGAATTTGGCTTTAAAAAAGTGACGAAAGGAGTCTTGGCATGAAATTATATAAAAGTACAAGAGGACAACAGAAACCAATAGACTTCTATACATCTATTCTTCAGGGAATCGCTGATGATGGTGGTTTATTAGTTCCTGATTTTGCGTTCGAAAAGAAAACATTGGCTGATCTCGTTGATATGAATTATGTTGATCTGGCAACAGAAATCATCAGCAGCTTTGTGCCTGCAGATGGCCGTGAACTGATTCATCAGGCTTGCATCGGTGCTTATGATACAGGTTTATTTGCGAAAGGTGTTGTACCTGTCCAACCTGCAGGTAATGTCTATGTCGCTGAATTATTCCATGGACAGACAGCTGCTTTTAAAGATATGGCATTATCATTATTACCACGTCTCATGACTCTATCTTTAAAACAAAAAGGTGAAAATCGTGAAGTTATGATTTTAACAGCAACAAGTGGTGATACTGGTAAAGCAGCTCTTGAAGGCTTTAAAGACGTTGAAGGCACTTGTATTAAAGTTTTCTATCCAGAAGAAGGTGTCTCAGCCGTTCAGAAGCAGCAGATGGTTACAACTGAAGGCAACAATGTTGAAATCATTGGTATCAACGGCAATTTTGACGATGCCCAGACAGCGGTCAAAAAAGCATTCGTTTCTGCTGAATTAAAAGCATTATGTGATGAACATAACGTTTTCTTATCATCAGCTAACTCAATCAATATTGGCCGTTTCATCCCTCAAATTGTTTATTACTTCTATTCTTATACAACATTAGTCAGAGATGGCGAAATCAAACTTGGTGATGAAGTCAACTTCGTTGTACCATCAGGTAACTTTGGTAACTGTTTAGCTGGCTGGATTGCGAAACAAATGGGTCTGCCAGTCAAGACATTTGTAGTTGCTTCAAACAAAAACAATATCTTAACTGACTTCTTCACAACTGGTGTCTATGATGCCAACCGTGAATTCTATAAAACCAATGCTCCAGCAATGGATATCTTAGTCTCAAGTAACCTTGAACGTTTAGTCTGGTTCATGGCAGATGGTGATGGCGATCGCATTGCGAAGTATATGCAGGAGCTTAATGAAACTGGTATTTACCGTATTGATGAAGCAATGCTTGCAAAGATCAAGAGTGAATTTGCCGCTGGTTGTTTAAGTGAAGATGATGTCATTAAGACTATTAGAGACTGCTACAAAAAGACTGGTTACATGCTTGATACTCATACAGCCGTCGGCTATGGTGTTTATCAGGAATACGTGGCTGCAACAAACGACACAACACCAGCCATCCTGTTATCAACTGCTTCACCTTATAAATTCCCTGAATCTGTCTATAAGGCATTAACTGGTGAAGATGTCGATGTTTATACAGCCATTGATCGTCTTCATAAATTGACTCATGTCCCAATACCATATCCATTAAGAGGTATTCAGGATAAAGAAGTACGCTTCAAAGAAGTTGTCAATAAAGAAGATATTTTAGACGTGATTGCGACACGTATTAAGGATAAATAAAATGTTTGTCAGAGTAAGAGTTCCGGCTACAAGTGCCAATTTAGGCCCAGGTTTTGACGTTGCCGGCCTGGCTGTGACACTGTATAACACTTTCACTTTTGAATTGACTGATGGTGGCCTGGAAATCCTTGGCTGTCCGGCACAGTTTGCGAATGAAGACAATCTGACTTATTACGCCTTTAAACAAGCGGCTGAACATGTTGGCTTATCATTTAAAGGGCTTCGCATTACCACGGCCGGTGATGTCCCTTATACTAGAGGCTTAGGGTCATCATCGACATGTATTGTTGCCGGTATCGTTGGTGCATTTGCGTTTGTGGGACGTCAGGATGACCGCCAGGACATCTTGAATGTCGCCACTAAAATCGAAGGTCACCCAGATAACGTTGCCCCTGCCATCTTTGGTGGGATGACGGTATCAGTTGTCGACCATGATCATGTCACGACCTTATCATTGCCAATTGCGCATGATTATCGCTTTGTGACATTGATTCCACCATTTACTTTATCAACAGAAAAGGCCAGAGCTATCCTGCCAACAAGGATCGATCGTGAGGATGCTATTAAAAATGTATCCCATCTCGCCTTATTAACAGCGTCACTGATTAATGGTTATGATGAGGGTTTACGTCTTGGTTTTAAAGATCGTCTTCATCAGCCTTATCGTGGTAAACTCATTAAAAATTATTTCCCAATTATGGAAGCCTTAGAAAAGGACCAGCAGATATTAGGAGCTTATCTTTCAGGTGCCGGTCCAACAATTATGGTGATTATTAAAGCTGACGATACCATGGGTGTCGTTCGCATTAAAGAAGAACTTGGTCAGCTGATCAAGGATTGGAAAGTCGAAAAACTAGAACTTGATACTCGTGGCTTCGTCTGTGATTTCTTATAGAGGTAGATTTTGAAAAATTATCATACACATACAATGCGCTGCCAGCATGCTATTGGCACAGAAATAGACTTTATAGAAGCCGCTATCAAAGCTGGCTATACAACGCTTGGATTCTCTGACCATTCACCATGGCATTATGAGTCAGGATTTCGTCCCTACATGCGTATGATGGAATCTCAGCTTGAGGACTATGTCATGACGCTCAGACATTTAAGAGATGTGTATAAAGATAAAATCGAAATCAAGATCGGTCTTGAATGTGAATACTTTCCTGATAAACTTGACTGGCTGAAAGAACAAATCGATCGCTATGAACTCGACTACATCATTCTTGGTCATCATTATCTTGGCAGTGATGAATATGGCCGTTATGTCGGTCATCCCCCAATCAGTGATGAACAGGTGATCCATTATGTCGATGATGTCTGTGCAGCAATAGAATCAGGACTATTTAGTTATATTGCTCACCCTGATGTCGTCTATTATGATCCCGACAATCCTTTACATCTTAAACAGATGGAACGTATCTGTATTAAAGCTAAAGAATATGATATACCATTAGAATTCAATTTGCTTGGTTTCCGTGCCCGAAGACATTATCCAAGTGATGCCTTCTTTACCATGGCTAAGTATTACAACAATAAGATCATTCTTGGTTGTGATGCCCATGATCCAGAACAAATTGAAAATACCCTGGCTTATCATAAAGCTTATGCGCTTTTGAAAAAATATGATTTTGAAATTGTGGAAGATATCAAATATTTCAGGTAGCTTATGTTAAAAACATTTTTTATCAAACAGTATATAGAAGATCACGAAGGACAATATATTGGCAAGTACCGTTATCGTACAGGTTTTTATAGTGATGAAGACACTTATAAATGTCGTTATTATATGATTGACGAAACATTTCGCACGATTGATATCTTCATCGTCATTCATTTGCAGAACAATATCACATATGAATTCTCCCAGCAGCTTAACGATCGCGAAACCAATTACATCGTCGTTGATATTATGAAACGCTTGTTGGAAAGAAAAAAATATCCATCAACTTTGACGGTGGCTGATTTTGATCGTTTCTTATCAGGGGAAATGACTGATACTAAGGATTTAACGCCAATTGATTATGTCAATGCGTTTGACTATATGAAGTATCATCATGATATTACGCAAAAGACGGTCGATGATTTTTATGAAGTCTTTCTTCCAGCACTCAGCAGAATTAAAGATAATCATGCGAAATATCTGGAATGTCTGCGTTTGATTATGGCAGATATGTTGTATGAATATAAATGGGAAGGGCGTTCAGCGAAATACCTGGATGTTGAATATGAATTCCATTTGCCTTACATCAAAGAAATTTTCCATTATCTGATTCTCCATCTCGATGAATTCTATGACAATGCGAAGGAAGGCTTATTACAATGTATATCGGCTTCCGTATTGTATGCTCGTTTTTCGTTCTGGATCACCAACGAATTACGTCAAATCATTTTGCGTCAGGATGTCATTAACGATATCCTCGATGATCTCGCCAATCAATACATTCTGACTTCCGGCATCCATGATGAAAATGCCAGTCTGGGCTTCTCCTATCTGTTTGCGGTCTATCGCCAGGATGGTGAAGTTTATGGTAATGTCATCAAAGATTATTTACGACTTGTCGTCAATAACACGCTTGTTTATGCCAATCATGATTTTGATCAAGAAATTGGCAATAAAATAGTGAAACATATTGGATATGATATTATAATTGAATTGTTCCAGGATGATTTTAATACCTTTATCTTTAGGTGCTTTCCAATTGCAGATTTTCCTGAAGAATACAAATTGCCTATCAGGCAGGAATTGGAAAAAGCTGTCTTCTTCTTTGCTGCACGCATGGAGAATGAACAATATCGCTTGAGCTCATTTGAGCAGACTATGAACATTAATCGTTTAATGTTGGATAATTACAGGGAGTGGTACACATGAAAATTAAAAATGTCGTAAGAGGCATCGTTTTAGCGACTGCGGTCATCGCCACTACAACAGTCGTATTAGTTCGTCGCTTTGTCAAAGATATACTTTATCGAAATATTGTCACTAAGAAGGAATTTCCTGATGATCGTGCCCAGCTTGTACGCATCGAAGATGAAAGCAAGAATGTCTTAAATGGTTACCTGATTGAAAAAGCAGGGGCTAATACAACTTTAATCATGCTTCATGGTTTAAAATCAGATGCTACATTACTTGCTGACTATGTGCCTTATTTTGAAAAGATGATGCCAACAGCTAATATTTTGTTGGTAGATGCATTAGGACATGGTATGAGCGATGGCTTAGTACGTGGTTTAGGCATCAATGATGCACACAGTTTAATAATTTGGAATAAATATGTCCTCAATCGTTTTGGTGAAGATCAGCGTATCGTGATTTATGGTAAAGGCGTTGGTGCCGTAACAGCTTTAATTGCTTCAGAACAGTTGACTAATGTTGATATCATCGTCAGTGATGGTGCTTATCGAAATTTAATTGCTTATTTGACAGACTTATGCTTCAAGAAATATGGTGTGCCTCCACGTATCAGTGAACCACTTATTCGTATTCAGATCAAAGCTGAAACAGGTATGGACATTATTGATGGCAATACTGTTAATGCAGTTGCTCGCAATACGATTCCAACAATCTTCATTCATTCAAAAGCAGATGATGATGTACCATTCAAACATGTCTTCAAAATCTACAACAAGAATGCAGGCGAATGTGCATTATTCCCAATTAAGGAAGAACATCTTTATGATATGAATCCTGAAGAAGCTTATTCAAAGACTCTGGATACATTCCTTAGAAATTACCAGTATCGCGGATAATAAGATAGATTACAAAAGCGACCATGTTCCATACATAGTCGCTTTTTAAATGATTAAAATTTGTAAAATTTCATTTGTATTTAATAGACGTTCGTGTTATGATGCACTCACTGGTTAATAGCCACCCAGGATAAAAAAGCTTGAAATGTTTTTGAGTTTGAGAGATGGCACCAGTTTGTCTCTCTTTTTTTATTCAATTGGCTCCACTATAAGGAGGAAATAGAAATGAAAAACACACGTTTATTAGTCACGAATGCCTTAATTGCCGCTGTTTATGCAGCATGGACAATTTTGATGGCGCCAATTTCTTATGGCGCAATTCAGGCACGTTTATCTGAAATTATGGTTTTCTTAGCATTCTACAATAAGAAATTCATCCCTGGACTTGCGATTGGTTGTATTTTAGCGAATATTCCCTCAAGTTTAGGTGTCATTGATATGGTCTTTGGTACAATTTCAACTATTCTTGTTTGCTTCGCAATGTATTATCTGCCAAATCGCTATGCTGGTGCAGTTGCAGGTGGTATCATCACTGGTTTAATCATCGGTTTTGAATTACATATGGTTTTCCAGTTACCTTTCATCATTTCTGCATTAGAAGTATTTGCGGGTGAAGTGGCTGTTTTAGTCATTGGTGCAATGATCTTTGGTTTGATCGAACGCAACAGTGGTGTTATGAATTATATTAAAGACAAAGACTAATGAAAAAACTGTCAATCAGAAACGATTGGCAGTTTTATTTTGGCTAGATTGAGCGTGTAGCAAATTTTAACCAGACACGTTCCTCATCAGTGAGATGATCTTTTAAGCTTGTATAGATGAGCTGGTGATAATCATTAAGCCATTGTTTTTCCCTATCCGTCAACATTGTCACATCCACGCCTTCAAGATCGATTGGACAAAGTGTCAAAGGTTCAAAGGTCAGGAAACGACCATACTCATTTGTTTTGGCTTCTACACAGAGCAGTTCGTTTTCATGGCGGATACCATACTCACCATCAACATAAAGACCAGGTTCATCACTGGTGATCATGCCAGGTTCAAAGCGGATCGCAAACGGATGACGCATCGTGATTGACACTGGATTTTCATGAACGTTAAGGAAATGGCCAACACCATGACCAGTACTGTGACGATAATCAAGATGTTCCTTTGCGAGTGGTTCACGGGCAATGAAATCTAAAGCATCAGAATAAGTTGCGTCATTAAAAATCGCATTCTGAAGTCTCAGGAAACCTTTAAGGACTAAAGTGAAACCATGCTTTTCTTCTTCAGTGATGTCACCTAAAACAAAAGTTCGCGTGATATCAGTTGTACCATCTAAATACTGACCACCGCTGTCAATCATCAACATATGAGAATTATCGACAGGACTGAAATTGTCCGGAGTTGCCTCATAGTGGATAATAGCGGCATTACTGCCATAGGCACAGATTGTTGAGAATGATGGTTCAACAAATAATGGCTGCTGCTGACGGTATGACAATAATTTATTGGCAATGGTGATTTCATCTTCACCTTTTAAATCATTGTTTTTTAAATAGTACATGAATTTTGTCATCGCAATACCGTCTTTGAGATGAGCATTTTTCGTGTTTTTGATTTCGACATCATTTTTGATGCATTTGAAATACTGGGTTGGATTAGCTTCGTCGATAATATCGCAGTTGATGGCGTCATAAAGAGCCATATTGATGGCTTTCGTATCAACAAGCAGGACACCTTCTAATAAAGCAGTATCTTCATAGACATCATCATAGTCTTTGATGGTGACATTGACTTCCTGATAATGATTTTCGATATAATGAGAGTAAGTACCTTCCTGAAGGTAAAGTGATGCCTGATCCTGAGAAATGATCGCAAAAGCTAAAGCGGTAGGAGAGTCAGGAATATCATTACCACGTAAGTTGAACAGCCAGGCGATATCATCAAGAGTACTGATTAAATGATGATCACAATGATTGACGGTCATGAAATCACGTAATTCTTCCAGCTTATCAGCTACGTCACGGCCATGATAAATATTATCATAGAGGTAGACTGGTTCATGAGAGCGCTCTGGACGATCGACCCACATGATACTTAAATCGATTTCTTCATATTGAAGATCAAAATCCAGAGAATCAACTAACTGCAGAATAGTTGCAGGAGACATTGTGGTGCCATCAAATCCAAGTACATCATCTTCCTTCATATGTTCCGCTAAAAACTCAATCAATGTCGGTACACCTGGCATTGACATACGCATCAAAGTGACATCTTCACCTAATTGCTTTGATGCCTGTAAGAAATAGCGGCCATCAGTCCATAAATAAGCATTCTTTCGACTGACTAGTAGAGTGCCATTTGAACCGGTGAAACCAGTCAAATAACGACGGAACTGATAAAAGTCACCAATGATTTCACTTTGATGTTCATCACTGGTAGGAACGATATAATAATCAATATGATTTTTCTTCATTAATTTTTGTAGCTGTTTAATCATAAAAAAACCTCCAACGAGGCAATTATACCACGATTGAACGCCATTGGGGGAATATGCTATAATAAATCGGGCTTCATACATTTAAATATGTATATTTAATATTACAGAATGAGTGATGTCACTTATACTTAAGAATAAATGGAGGTTTTTTCTTATGCTTGGACAAATGATCGATCAATTTTTTCATCCGTTTGATATCGCAATCCTGATGATGATTCACAATCTTGCCGTTGCCACCAATAATGCCTTTGAAGTACCATGTGAAATCATCAGCTTTTTCTTTAACAATGGTGGTATTCCAGTGATCATCATTTTATTGGGGCTGATTTATTATAGACCAACCCGTAAAGTCGCTTTTTGTACGGCAGTGGCGTTGATTTTTGGAGTATTGATGACGAATTTATATATCAAAAATGTTGTTGTGCGTGCACGTCCTTATAATTCGACTTACACTTTCCTTTATGATTGGTGGGAATTTGCGGGAGCACATGTGGAATCTGAGTTCTCATTTCCTTCTGGACACACAACCGCTATTTCTGCCATCATTGTGACATGTGTTTGCATGCTTAAATCAAAATGGCGTTACCTCCTGTTCTTAGGTATGCCATTAATGGGTTTTGTCCGTTGTTACTTAATGGTTCATTACCCAAGCGATATTATTGGTGGTATTATTGTCGGCTCATTTGCGGGTTATTTAGGATATCGTTTAGGTACATATCTCTATAGTAGACGAGAATTAGAGGAGAAAGTCTAATATGAAAGAAATTGTAGTTGCTTCAACGAATGCAGGTAAGATTCGTGAAATCAAAGCTATGCTTGAAGATATCGGTATCGAAATCAAATCAATTCAGGAAGAAGTCGGTCATGAAGTTGACATCGTTGAAAATGGTACGACGTTTGAAGAAAATGCGATTATCAAAGCAGAAACCATCATGCATATGATCAATAAACCAGTACTCGCTGATGATTCAGGTTTGGAAGTTGATGCGATGGACAAAGCACCTGGGATCTATTCTGCACGTTTCATGGGTTATGATACAAGTTATGATATCAAGAATCAGGCCATCATTGATGCCGTTGAAGGTAAAGACCGCACAGCACGATTTGTTTGTGCCATGGCTTTAGCTATTCCTGATGCAGAAACGATCGTAATCAAAGAAACCTTTGAAGGAGAAATCAACGATAAGATTGAAGGCACCAATGGTTTTGGTTATGATCCGATTTTCTATTTCCCGCCATTAGGTAAAACATCGGCGGTCATGACCATGGAAGAAAAGAACCAACATTCACATCGTGCGAAAGCTCTCAAACGTCTTTATACGATTTTAAAGGAGTTAAATTAAATGAATCATATTGTTTTAGTGCATCCAGTAATTCCCCAGAATACAGGCAACATCATGCGTACTTGTGTAGCGACACACACGGCTTTACATATCATCAAGCCAA
>JAGBPZ010000001.1 GCA_017633115.1 Erysipelotrichaceae bacterium
GGCGACTTTCTATATCTCTTCCTGTTTCCTTCCACCAAATTAGAAACTCTCTATAAGGATCGGATATGTACTCCTCCTCTTCAACGCACACATATTCTATCAAATTCACTGTGGTGTTGTCAAATACAACCCAAAAGAAAAAGCTGATAAGAATCAGCTTTTAAAACAAAATTTTAATATAGCATCCCAGGATTCTGCGACACATTCGCTTTTGAAGATTGAAAAACGAATCAATGGATCATTTGGATCTAAATCCAAATCACGAATAATACGGTTTTCATTTTTCTTTAAATCGTTACGTTTGAGTTTATCTTCTTTCGTCGCAATGACGATAACTGGAATGTCATAATATTTGGCATAATCATACATTGTGATATCATCGTCTTTTGGCGGATGACGATAATCTACAAGTAGAACCATACCTTTAAAATTCTTGCGGTTTTGAACATAGGTTTCAAACATTTCGCCAAATTGTTGCTGTTGCTTTTCTGATACCTGTGCATAACCATAACCAGGGACATCAACGATGCGTAATTCATCGTTGATGTTAAAGAAGTTAAGCGTTCTTGTTTTACCTGGTTTACTTGAAACTTTTGCTAAGCCTTTTACGTTGGTAATCGCATTAATAAAACTTGATTTACCGACATTTGAACGACCTGCCAGTAAGACTTCTGGTAAATCATCCTGAGGCCATTGAGACTGCCATGCACAAGAGCAGACATATTCTGCTTTTTTAATATCGTACATCATTAAACAAGTGCATTATCTAAGACTGTATCGATATGATCAGCCAAGATGATATCCAACTGATTACGTACAGATTCAGGAATGTCATCAATATCTTTAGCATTATCCTTAGGAATGATAATAGTTGAAATGCCTGAGCGATGAGCAGAAATAGATTTTTCTTTCAATCCGCCAATTGGTAAGACATCACCTGTTAAAGTGATTTCACCAGTCATAGCGATATCATTCTTTACTGGTTTATTTGTGAAGGCTGAATAGATAGCCGTCGTTAAAGTGACACCAGCACTTGGACCATCTTTCTTGACGGCACCCTCAGGTACATGGATATGAATATCCTGTTTATCAAAATCAATATCCTTAAGACCATACTGTTCGCTATGAGCTCTCATATAGTCTAAAGCAATTGATGCTGATTCTTTCATAACATCACCAAGCTGGCCCGTTACGATAAATTTACCAGTACCTGGGAAATGGTTGACTTCTATAGGTAGAATGTCACCACCAAATTGTGTATAAGCCAAACCAGTAACAACACCAATCTGAGGTTCTTTTAATTTCTTAGTATGTTCAAACAACATTTTACCCAAGAAATCTTCAAGATTATCTTTCGTTACAACAACCTTTTCTTCTTTATCACGAAGAATCTTTAAGACTGCTTTACGACAAATCGCAGCAATTAGTCTTTCTAACTGTCTGACACCAGCTTCACGAGTGTAATGACGGATAATAACCATGATTGTGTCATCATCAAGAATAAGCTGTTCTGCACTTAAACCATGTTTATCAAGTTGTTTTGGTAATAAGTGTTTTTTACCAATCATCAACTTTTCATGCTCAGTATAAGATGATAATTCAATGATTTCTAAACGGTCCTGTAATGGTGCAGGAATGCTGTAAAGATCATTAGCCGTAGCAATGAATAAGACCTTAGATAAATCATATGGTTCTTCGATATAGTTATCTGAGAACAATTTATTTTGTTCTGGGTCTAAAACTTCAAGCATGGCGCTCGTTGGATCACCTTTATAATCAGATGACATCTTATCGATTTCATCAAGCAAGAAGACTGGATTAATGACACCAGCCTTTTTCATAGACTGAATAATACGGCCTGGCATTGAGCCAAGATAAGTACGACGATGACCTCTGATTTCAGATTCATCTGTGATACCGCCTAAACTTGCTTTGACAAATTGGCGTCCTAATGCTCTGGCAATTGATTTAGCGATTGATGTTTTACCAACACCTGGTGGCCCGACAAGACAAATAATAGGCGCATCAAGAGAGTTCGTCATCTGCTTAACAGCGAGATGTTCAACGATTCTTTCTTTAGGTTTTTCCAAACCATAATGATCAGCATCTAAGATTGCTTCAACATCAGCAATGTCATCATTGTCTTTTGTTTCTTCATACCAAGGTACTTTCATAACCCAGTCAATATATGTACGAACGACATTGGCTTCTGGAGAAGAAGCAGACATCATTTCATAACGCTGTAATTCTTCACGCAATTTAGCCTTGATATTTTCTGGATAAGGATTCTGAGCGATTTTCTGACGAATATCTTCGATATCATCAGCACCATCAGGTGTATCGCCTAGTTCCTGTTTGATTGCTCTTAAACGTTCACGCAGGTAATATTCCTTCTGATTTTCATCGATAGACTTTTTGACTTTATCGTTGATTGTCTTTTCGATTTTATTGATGGTATCTTCTTTCTGCATTGAAGCCAAGATAAGAAGTAAGCGTTCGTTGACATTAGCTTCTTCAAGGATACGCTGCTTTTCAGTTAAATCAAAATTGATATAATGCGCAATAGTATCGCAAAGTTCAGATGCTGATAGAGCACTTGAAGCAGCATCTAAGATTTCCTTTGGCATTAAGTGAGTACCACGATTCGCATTTGACAATTGTGTTTTAACACGTCTGATCAGTGCTTCTTCTTCGTAAGTATCGCCTAATACATCATACATTTCTTCAACTTGTGCATAATAACACTCATCTCTTTCATAGAAAGAAACGATTTTAATACGCGTTAGAGCATTAACGCTTAAACGAATAGTACCATGATTGTCTTTTTTCACACGTCTGGTGACACGACAAATAGTTCCGCAACTAAAGATAGTGCTGGCATTCAATTCTTCATCAAGCGGACGTCTTTGAGATACAAAGACAAGCTGATTATTGTAATGATTGACAGCTTCATCAATTGCTTTTAACGAAAACGGACGGCCAACATCGATTGATGTATCATGACCAGGAAACACAATCATACCACGGGTACATAAGACCGGTAATTCATAAGTAGTCGTTTGTTCCATTTGTACTCTCCTTTCGTTTACTGTGAAAATAAGACGCAGAATGCGTCTTATTATTATTGTACACTATTCTTAACTAATTCAGTTGCTTTACGAGTTGCAACCTGATCTCTTAAACCAGCCATCTGACCAGCTAAAATATCTTTAACTTCTTTAACTTCCATGCCATATGCATCAGCGATGTCAGCGATTTCAGCATCTAAGTCTTCTTCAGTTACTTCGATATTTTCTGCTTTGATGATTTCACCAAGGATGAGCTGTAACTTCACTGTATCTTCTGCCTGACCCATTAAGTCAGCTTTAATGTCATCCATAGTTTTACCAGTGATCTGCTGATACTGTTCTAATGAAAGACCCTGAGCTTCAAGGTTTCTACGGAAATCAGATACCATGTTCTGAACTTGTTCATCAACCATAACCTGAGGAACTTCGATTGGTGTATTTTCGATTAATTTAGCATATAATTCGTTTTCAAATTTGTTGTCAGCTTCACGATCTTTCTGATCGAAAATCTGATTCTTTAAGTGTGCTTTTAAATCTTCTAATGTTTCAACACCATCGATATCTGCATCTAATGCAAGATCATCATCAACTTCTGGTAATTCTTTATATTTAACTTCGTGTACTTTAACATTGAAAACGGCTTCCTTACCAGCCAAGTCAGCTGCCATATAGTCTTCTGGGAAAGTGACTGTAACGTCTTTTTCTTCATTAGCTTTAACGCCAACAAGCTGATCTTCAAAGCCAGGAATGAACTGACCTGAACCTAAAGTCAATTCATGATTTTCAGCGCTGCCA
>JAGBPZ010000078.1 GCA_017633115.1 Erysipelotrichaceae bacterium
AAAATCAGAGTCGCAATTGAACCTGTGAGTATGGGACTATACAAAAGCATCGCATATGAAATATTCAAGCGAACTAACTCAATACTGATTGCTTTGGATGGTAATTCTGCAGGTGCTAATTTGATTCAGGAAGCTAGAAACAGCAAAAAGAAATGTCGCCTGTTCGTTAATCCACATTCTAAAATGCTCAAGGAAAAAGCTAATTCCCTGCAAGGTTATGTAACCCTATTAGAAAATAATGAAGAAGTTCTGAAATGGACAAAGTAAAAGCCTCTCTACATGAAGAGGCTTTTTTCGTGACGATTCGAAGTTCAAATATCCATTATGTTATGTCTCTTATACAACAAACAAAGAGGTTTATCATAATCGATACACCACGTAAATCTTTTGTCATAATTGAGGTGCATCTGCTCAGTTTGATATTGTTCATCATATTTATTACGTTAAAATCTTGATTGCAGCACTATGGCTTACCGAAAGACATAATATCGAGAGCCATATTGTCGAATCGTTGAACTGCCATCTTCATCTGTACGCAATATCATAATATGACGCTGCTTTAAGCGTTCAATGACAATATCAGATGGATGACCATAAAGGTTATGTTTCCCTACTCCAATCATGGCAATTTTCGGATGAACAATTTCAAAAAGTTTGACCGAAGATGAACCAGATGAACCATGATGAGGTACTTTAAGCACGTCTACATCAAGTTTCTTATCCTTATACAATGTGTATAAATCATCTTCTGTGTTGATACCCATATCACCCGTAAAAAAATAATGTACATTATGAAGTGTGACATACATCAACAAAGAATTGTCATTAAGATTGTCATAAACACTTCCCGTCGATAACATATCGATAGAAAGACTACCAATGGATCGATGTGCTTCATATTTGTCAATCACATTTCTGACTTTAAAATGTTGCTTCAAACTATCAAGTGCACCACAGTGGTCAAAATCATAATGTGAGATATAAACATAGTCCAGACGATTGACACCTATTGCTCGTAAATAAGGAATGATGGTCGAAGTAGCCAGGTCATAGTTATGATTACCACCAGTATCAATCAAGATGTTTCCTTGATTCATTGCCAGACGAATAAGTGTACAATCTCCCTGTCCGACATTGATCATAGTCACTTCATCGTAAATCTTATAGGTACTATAAATATGAAATACAAACATCAAGCTAATTAAAAATAGCACCTCATGTTTAATTGACTGATTCATTTGTCGATGTACCAACAAAGACAGATAAGCGCTGTAAAACAAAACAATAAACATAAGGTTAGGTTTAGAAAATGTGATGAATGAACTCATATCATTGGTGAATAAAAGAATCGCTTCAAAAAGCTTTATTTCCAATTCTAAAATTGGTTGTAAAATCGCAAAAATCATTGACAATACCGTTGTCACATAAAAGATTTTAATCACTGGTTCAAGTAAGTTCACCAACAAATATGACAATATATTGATGGTGTAACTTGTGCATAAAATAAGTGGTATTGAAGATAAATAAATCAAAAATGATTGACCTTTCATTCCTCTTGTCAAAAGTACCGCTAAATAAATGACATAAGAAAACACGAATGACATATTAAAGATGATGTAAGCATTTTGAAAGATTTTCCATAAGAAAAGACCACTCAATACATCTAAAGCATTGAAGTGGTCTTTTAATAATTCCACTAACACCAACATTAAATAAGCGCGTTCCAGGGATACGTTATAAGGAATATTATAGACGTAAAAGCCAAGAATGATTTTGGCAATGATGCTCGTTTTCTCTTTATCAATAAACAAGACAAATAGCGTTTGAATCATAGTATACAAAATCATAATGTGCATGCCTGATAGAGCAAACATATGGACAATGGATAAATGACTCATTGTTTTATAATCTTCATACATCTCCTCATCTCTGACTCCAAGAATAAATAATCGTTGATACGACTGAATGACGTCATGACTTGACATCATTGATTCAAGTTTATTAGCTAAATGAAAATGATGAGTGATATCATAAAATGATTCAATTCTTCCTTTTGCAACAATATGTTTTGACTTGAGGTAATGATGCTCATCAAATCCATAGTCATTATCTGGCGGATCTATATCTAGATAACTTACCTGAACATCAATCTTGTCTCCATATAAGAGTAGTGTTTCACTATAATTATATAATTTGACATTACCATACTCAGTTTTGATAATCACACTGTTTGTCTGCATATTGATTACTGTTCCATGTAGTCTTGCTGGTAAATCAATGTGTTTCTCAGGTCTTGAAAGAATGGCAACAATAATAAGTGTCACTATAACAGCTTCAAAGCGCTGACTATAAACAACAATTAAAAACACAATAATAAAAGGAATGAGGAATAAGGGATGAACCAATCTGAACAGTACATACAATAACCCAATAATGGCATAATCAATGAGATGATAGCTTAAAGGCATAATTGATCCCTGTACTTTTCATAACGTTTTTGCCCTATTCCACTGACATTCATTATATCTTCTATTGTTTCAAAAGGTGTTTGTTCACGATAATCAATGATTTTATCAGCCGTCTTTTCTCCTATACCATCTAGTGTCATGAACTCTTCCTTAGTGGCATGATTAAGAGAAATGGTATGTTTTGATTTGACTGGCAGATAAAGTGTCTCTTCTCCATGAACGATATGATTTTTGTCTATTGCTTTTAAATTCGCATTGCTTTTAACACCATATGTATCAATTAAATCACCAACACTCATTCCTTCTTCAATAGTGACAGTTCCCGTCGTTTTAAAAGCACCATCAAGAATCATCGTGACTTCAGTGGTGACACTTTCATCTTCCAATTTTTCTGGTTGACGATAAGAATAAATCATAGAGGCAGCTGATAAGAGGATGAGTCCTATTATTTTGAGACGTTTCATAACATAAAAAAAGAGAATTATTAAAATTCCCTTTCAATCCCAAAATGTCTAAAGGCTAAATCAGTAGCAATACGTCCACGTGACGTACGTTTGATCAAACCTTTTTGTAAGAGATATGGCTCATAAACATCTTCCAGTGTGACTGGTTCTTCACCAATGCTCGCTGCCACAGCTTCTAAGCCCACTGGCCCGCCATTAAATCTCTGAATAATCCCAAGTAAATATTTATGATCGACATCATCAAGTCCAAGATCATCAACTTTTAAACGATTGAGTGCTTCACGCGTACGTTCTAATGTGATAACCTCATCACCATAATATTGAGCAAAATCACGGACACGTCTAAACAATCTGTTGGCGATTCTTGGTGTACCGCGGCTTCGTCTTGCGAGTTCCATCTTTGCTTCATCATCCATTGGCATGCCATACACCTGAGATGTACGATTGATAATATCACGTAATTCATCATCACTATAATAATCAAGCTTAGAAACAATACCAAAGCGGTCTCTTAAAGGTGCTGAAATATCACCAGCTCGCGTTGTTGCACCAACCAGGGTGAATGGTGGTAAGTCAATACGAATAGAACGCTTTGATGCGTCTTTTCCGATTATGACATCCACACAATAGTCTTCCATGGCTGGATAGAGAATTTCTTCAACAACTTTGTTGAGACGATGGATCTCATCGATGAACAGAACATCACCAGGTTCAAGTGCTGTTAATAGTGCGACAAGATCACCTGTTTTTTCAATTGATGGACCAGTCGTGATTTTAATATGGGTTCCCATTTCATTGGCAATGATCATTGACATTGTTGTCTTACCTAGTCCTGGAGGACCATAAAGTAAAACATGGTCAAGACTTTCATCGCGCATTTTAGCGGCACCTACGAATACACGCAGGTTATCTTTTAAATCGTGTTGACCGACATATTCGTCAAATGACACAGGACGAAGCTGCGCTTCTTCATCATCAATATGTGCCTGTGCATCTAAAAGTTCACGATCCATATTATCATCCTTTCTTTATTTAACCATTAACGCTAATGCCTTCTTGACATATCCATTTGTGTCTAATTGTTCATTAGCGAGTTTTTGCATGACTTTTGTAACTTCTGATTGCTTATAGCCAAGTGCCAGCAATACTTCAGAGGCTTCTTCAAATTCAACAGGCATTTCCACAATTTCCTGAGTTGCGGTCAATTTGCCCTGAAGATCAAGAATAATCTGTTGCGCTGCTTTTGGGCCAATACCAGGAATCTTCTTTAAGTAAGCGACATTTTTGTTTTCAATCGCATTAACAATCGCTTCAACTTCACCGGTCGCTAAAATACCAATAGCAGTCTTACATCCAATACCTTTGACTTTAATCAAATGCAGGAACAAATCTTTTTCTTCTTCAGTTTTGAATCCATATAACGTTATAGCGTCTTCACGAACCTGCTGATATACATAAACGACAAGCTCCTGTCCTTTAGTGAATGAATATGGATTTGACACAATGATTTGATAGCCAATACCATTATTATCAACAACGATACTATCAGAATAATGAGCCATAATCATTCCTTTAATATAGTTATACAAACGCTCCACCCCTTTTTCGTCATATGCACTATTCTAACATATTATTAAAAAAAAGTACGCGATTTGCGTACTTTTTAGTCAGAGAATTCAAATTCGTAATCAAGAATGCGAACGGTATCGCCATTTTGACATCCTGCAACCCTTAATGCTTCATCAACGCCAATGTTTCTCATTGTGCGGGCAAAGCGCTGCATACCTTCATCAGTATAGAGTGCAGCCATTTCCAAAATCTTCTCGACCTTTTCTCCAGTGACAACATAGACACCTGGTTCATCCATATAGACTTCAAATGCATTGCCATCATCTTCTTCATAGGTGTAAAGAACTGTTTCTTCCTCTTCATCTTGAAGCGAAATAGATTCTGCAGTTTCAAGTGTATCAGCAATTGCATAAAGCAAAGGATCAAGGCCTTCATGGATTGGGGCAATAATTGGATAAACCTTGATATCTTCTCCCAATTGTTCCTTGAAGCGTTCAAGATTATCATCTGATTCCATATAGTCCATCTTTGTTGCAACAACGATTTGTGGACGTTCAAGAAGACGATAAGCATAATCGCCTAACTCTTTATTGATAGATAAATAGTCTTCATATGGATCACGACCTTCACTACCGCTCATATCAACAAGGTGAACGATAACACGACAACGTTCGATATGACGCAGGAACTGGTGACCAAGACCTTTTCCTAGTGAGGCACCCTCTATCAATCCCGGCAAATCTGCCATAACGAATGAACGCCCATCTTTAACCTGGACAACACCGAGATTTGGAACGATTGTCGTAAAATGATAATCCGCAATCTCCGGCTTAGCACGACTGACAACTGACAGTAATGTTGATTTGCCAACACTTGGATAACCAACAAGTCCAACATCAGCTAACAGTTTCAGTTCAATACGTAAATTGAATTTTTCACCTGGTTCACCACGTTCACATAACGTTGGTGCTGGATTGCGTGATGTTGCAAAACGGGCATTACCACGACCACCACGGCCACCTTTGGCAATAACTACCTTCTGACCATCTTGTGTCAAGTCAGCCATAATAGTGTCTTTATCATCATTATAAATGACCGTACCAACAGGAACGCGGATCACTAAGTCATTGGCATCTGCACCATGCATTTTCTTTGGCATACCATTCTGACCGTTTTTAGCTACATAACGTCTGTTATAACGTAGATCCAGTAATGTTGTCAGGGAATTTGTTGCCAAGAAAATAACGCTTCCGCCTTTGCCGCCATCTCCACCTGATGGACCGCCTTTAGGTACATAGGCCTCACGTCTGAATGATGACTGTCCGTCACCACCTTTACCTGCCTGAACATATATTTGAACTTTATCAACAAAATTCATAGCGGTTGCCTCCTTTCATACAAAATAAAGAATCCCATAAAGGGACTCTATTTTAAAAATTAAGCCTGAGGATAAACAGAAACCTGTTTCTTGTTTTTGCCAAGTCTTTCAAATTTGACTACGCCGTCAACTTTAGCAAATAAAGTGTCGTCGCCACCTTTGCCGACGTTTTTACCAGGATGAATTTTAGTTCCTCTCTGTCTATAGATGATAGAACCAGCAGTACAGAACTGACCATCAGCTAATTTAGCACCTAAACGTTTAGATTCAGAATCACGGCCGTTCTTAGTTGAACTAACACCTTTTTTAGAAGCGAATAACTGTAAGTCTAATTTAAACATCATGATATTATGCCTCCTTCTTTAGTATTTCAATATACTGTCCATAGGACTCTTGCATAGTTTCCAGACTGATGACCAAAGTCTCTAGTATCAATTGTTCATCATGTGTGGAGCTATGGATTGTGATATTTGCATATCCATCTCTCAACGTGATTGATTGGTGTTCACGATCACCTAACGTGTATAAAGTGTTGGCAATTCCTGTCACTAGTGTACTGACACCAGCACAGACAAGATCTTTACCGTACTCATCAAATTCTGCATGTCCTGTTACTTCAACATTGACAATGTCTTTATTTTGATAAGTCACTTTGACTTTGATCATTATTCACCTACAGTGATAGCGTTGATTGTGAACTGAGTGTAAGGCTGTCTATGACCTTGTTTCTTGTGGTAGTGTTTTTTAGGTTTATACTTATAAACAACGACTTTTCTTTCCTTACCCTGTTTTTCAACAGTTGCAGTAACTGTAGCACCTTCGATATAAGGTTTACCGACTGTTACTGTACCATCACTGACAAGAAGGACCTTATCAAATGTATAAGTTTCACCAACTTCAACATCTAATTTTTCAGTATAGATAGTGTCACCAGCTTCAACTTTTAACTGTTTTCCGCCTGTTTCGATAATTGCGTACATTGATGTACCTCCCTTTCTTAAGATTCTTAGACTCGCCAACCAAGGCAGCTTTATTGCTTTAATACCTTTTATGTGCGGTTGTAGCTAGAGGTCTACAACACGGTAATAGTATCATTTTTACCTATGTCCGTCAATCTATTTTTTGAGATTTTAAGGCTATTTTTCCTCTTTTTGAAGGACTTCATCCAAGCTCTTTCTCGGGCATGCCTGAGCGTAGATTTGCTGCAGTTTTTCTTTGGTAACATGGGTATAAACCTGTGTCGTTGAAAGGTTCTCATGTCCTAAAAGTTCCTGAATAACACGCAGATCCATTCCCGCGTCTAATAAGTGTGTCGCAAAAGAATGGCGAATCGTATGGGGATGAATTTTGCGAATTGGATCATATAATGCCATTGTACGATTGACGATGTCCTGAACCCCACGATTAGTCAATTGACGACCACGGGCATTCACAAAGACATAATCATGTCGCTCATGTTGGGCGCTCATGAGTTCTTTACGGGCGCTTTCAAGATAAGCTGTCAGCCATTCTTTTGCCACATCATGAAACGGCACATAACGATCCTTATTCCCTTTACCATGAATCAACATCATATTTTGATTGAGATCGACACAATCAAGTGTAAGATTAACGACTTCCGAACAACGTAAGCCTGAAGCATACATTAGTTCCAACATTGCTTTATTACGTAAACCCAGCAATCCTGTAGTATCGATACTATCAAGATAATCAAGCATATCTTCCAGATAGAGAAAATCAGGATTACGTTGAGGAGTTTTTAATGATGACATCAACTTAAATGGATTATCATCGACCTGTTCATCACGATATAAATATTTATAAAAGCTTCTTAAGGCACTTAACTTGTGATTAATTGTTGAATGAGTCAGTTTCCTGTGATCAAGATCAATCAGATAACCACGGATGACTTGATAATTAGCATCTGAAAAAGATTCATACCCCTCTTTACGCATAAAGGTGATAAAGTCATCAATTTCACGGCGATAAGAAGCAATCGTCAAGTCCGAATAACCCTTTTGAATTTCCAAATAATCAAGAAACTCATTACGGAGCTCATCCATGGTCATGCTCCCTTAAGAATTCTGTCATTGTCTCAATGGCACGATTGGCATAAGCCTCTTTTCGTTGTTTCTTTTTAACCTTTGTTGCCAAAGGTGGCAGTATTCCAAAATTAGCTTTCATAGGTTGAAAATCAGTTTTAGATGCATGAGTAATATAATGAGCCAAAGCACCCATAACGGTCGTTTCAGGATAAACAAGCAGTTCTTCGCCTTTTAAATATCTCACCATATTGATACCGGCAACCATGCCACTTTGTGCTGATTCAACATAACCCTCAACACCCGTCATTTGTCCGGCAAAGAATAAATCATCACGACCAACATATTGATAAGTTGGTCTTAAGAACATTGGTGAATTGATAAAACAGTTACGATGCATGACACCATAACGAACAATTTTTGCATTTTCGAGTCCAGGAATCATATGAATAATACGGTCCTGTTCACCCCATTTCAAATGCGTCTGGAAACCAACAATGTTATAAAGACTGCCAACCGCATTGTCCTGTCGCAATTGAACGACCGCATAAGGACGTTTTTCATGATCACGAGCCAGACCGACCGGTTTCATAGGTCCAAACAACAAGGTCTGTCGTCCTCTTCTCGCCATCTCTTCAAATGGCATGCAGCCTTCAAAGAATTTCTCTTCGAAGTCTTTAGGATGAACGACCTCGGCTGCCATCAAGGCATCATAGAAAGCATCAAATTCCTCTTTTGTCATTGGACAATTAATATATTCGGCATCGCCTTTATCATAACGTGATTTAAAATAAGCAATATCAAAATTGATAGAGTCTTTCTCGACAATAGGAGCAGCTGCATCGTAGAAATAAAAATAATCATTATCATCGAACAATGCCATGATGCTTTTTGACAAAGCATCACTGGTCAAGGGACCAGTCGCAATAATTGTTGGTCCATCAGGAATATGATCAACTTCTTCATGAATGACATTGACAAGTGGATGTTGACTGATTTCCTCAGTCACTGCCTGGGCAAAGCCATAACGATCAACCGAGAGGGAACCACCTGCTGGTACGGAATGATTGCGTGCTTGACGAATGATAATTGAATCATTCATTGTCATCTCATGCTTTAAGACACCTACCGCATTGTTTAAGCCATCAGCACGTAAAGAATTTGAACATACCAATTCGGCAAAATAATCTGTTTTATGAGCGTCCGTCATTTTGACTGGACGCATTTCATAGAGGTTGACAGGGATACCCGCTTTAACAAGCTGATGAACAGCTTCAACGCCAGCTAGACCTGCACCAATAACGTTAACTCTTTGTTCCATTTATATCACCGCATTTATTCTACCATGAAAGCAAAAGAAAATGAACTGTGATTCACAGTTCATCATTCTAGCTTGTTGCTTTTTTCTTTCTTGGTGTCTTGATAATCGTCTTACATGTCGGATAATTCGAGCAAGCTTTAAAAGGACCAAAACGACCTCTTTTAACGACGATTGGTGAACCACAATTAGGACATTTCTCGTCTGTTACTTCTGGTTCATTAGACTTAATGTATTTACATTCAGGATAGTTTGAGCAGGCTTCAAAACGACCATAGCGACCATTTTTAAAGACCATTGGACTACCACATTTTGGACAGGTTTCACCAGTTTCTTCAACAGTCGTTTCTTCTTTTTTGACATACTTACACTTTGGATAGTTCGAGCAAGCAACGAATTCACCAAAACGACCTTTACGAACAACCAGCTCGCCACCACATTCGGGACAGATTTCGCCAGTTTTTTCTGGTTGAATTTGTTCCATACCTGAATAAGCTTCTTCAAGTAATGGCTCAAATTTGTTTTCAAAATTCGTCAATACTTCAACATATGTATCCTGACCATTCGCAATCTCATCAAGCGTGCTTTCCATTTTGGCAGTATATTCAACGTTAATAATACTATCAAAATATTCAAGCAGTTTTTCATTAGTCAATAAGCCACTTTCAGTTGGTTTGAAAGTACGATCTACAACTTCAACATATTGACGTGTCTGAATGATATCGATGATTGTTGCATAAGTTGAAGGACGGCCAATACCAAGTTCTTCAAGTTCACGAATCAATCGTGCTTCTGTATAACGTGCAGGTGGTTTAGTGAAATGCTGATTCTTTTCAATTGACTTAGATGTCAGAATTTCCTGTTCAGCTAATTCTGGCAATCTGGCATCAGTTGCTTTTTCATAATCACCATAAACTTTTAAGTAACCATCAAATTTCATAACAGAACCACTGGCTGCAAATGTATAACCATTGTTGTCCATCGTAACCGAAGTTGCATCCATCTTTGCAGGTGCCATTAAAGATGCTAAGGCACGGGCATAAATCATCGTATAAACACGATACTGATCACGTGTCAAATATTTCTTGATGCTTTCAGGTGTACGATTGATATCTGTTGGACGAATTGCTTCGTGGGCATCCTGAACATTTTCAGTACGTTTTGAGACTTTTACTGATCCCAAATAGTTTTTACCATAATTCTTTTCAATAAAATCACGTGCCTGATTGACAAACACTGGTGAAAGACGAATTGAGTCAGTACGCATGTAAGTAATTAAACCAACAGTTTCGCTGCCAATATCGATACCTTCATATAAGCGCTGTGCAATTGTCATTGTACGTCTAGCCTTAAGATTCAGCTTAGAAGAAGCTTCCTGCTGTAAGGTTGAAGTAATAAATGGCGCTTTTGACTGGCGACGTTTAACAGTCTTCTTAATATTGGTAATAGTAAAATCTTTACTTAACGCATTATAGACTTCTTCAGTTGTCTTTTCGTTAGGCAATTTGATTTTACGATTGCCCTTTTTTGTCAGTTCGGCTTCAAATTCGATATTGTCTTTTTCAAATAAGGCTTTGATTTTCCAGTATTCTTCAGGAATGAAACTATTGATTTCCTGTTCACGTTCACAAATCAGTCTTAACGCTACTGACTGTACACGGCCAGCAGATTTTGATTTAATTTTCTTTTGTAACAGCTTAGATAATTTAAAACCAATAATACGGTCAAGCACACGTCTTGTTTCCTGAGATTTAACAAGATCCTGATCAATTTTACGAGGATGTGATAAAGCATCGATAACCGCATTCTTAGTGACTTCATTGAAAACAATACGGTTATCATCATCCATATTTAAATCAAGCACCTGTGCCAGATGCCATGAAATAGCTTCTCCTTCGCGATCAGGGTCGGTAGCGAGATAGACTTTATCAGCCTGTTTAACAGCACTCTTCAAGTCTTTGACGACACTTTTCTTATCTCTGCTGATGACATAATTAGGTTTGAAATTGTCTTCAACATCAACGCCTAAGCCGCCTTTGCCGGTAGTCGCCAAATCTCTGATATGACCTTTTGAAGATGTAACCACATAATCAGAACCAAGATATTTTTCAATTGTCTTTGATTTTGATGGTGATTCTACAATCACTAAATTTGTCATGTCTTTCTACCTCCTTTACGATTTATTATTATTAACTAAACGATTCTCATTTGTCAACAGGAATTGATTTTTCATATAATTGTCTTCCATTCAGTCATGAAAACAATATCTTTCTATGATATCACTGACATCCTGTACAAGGATGGCACCCTGAGAGATTAGAAAATTACATCCAGGTGCATCATCTAATCGTCCGGGCACGGCAAAAATATCCTTACCATATTCAAGTGCAAAACCAACTGTGATCATTGTCCCACTACGAAGGTTGGCTTCAGTAACTAAGACGGTTTCTCCAAGTCCGGCAATGATGCGATTACGTTTAGGAAAACCATCACGACGTGGCATATTGTCAAATGGATATTCACTGACAACTAAATGATTGGCCTTAATCGCTTCATATAAATATTTATGGCGTTTTGGATAGGGACAATCAATACCACCACCTAAAACCGCAATTGTGTGGCCACCTTGTTCCATTGCGGTTTCATGAGCAATACCATCAATGCCTATTGCCATTCCTGAAACAATCGTCAGATCCTCTTTTACAAGTTCACCAACAAGCTGTTGGGTGACTTGTCTACCGTAATCACTGCAATTGCGCATACCAATAACACTGATTGTATGATTGTTCGCAAGCGATAAATCTCCATAATAAAATAAGACAAAAGGCGGACATGTCATTGTCTTGAGACGTTCTGGATAATCATCATCAAGGATTGTGACATAACGACTTTTCAAACGTGCAAGCAATTCTTGTTGTAATACAGTATCAACAGGTTCTTTCTCTTTTAGTGCCTGATAAATAGCGTCAAACTGACCTTTATATTTAAGCGCGAAATAAAGTACGATTTCATTCATAGACATTAATCTCCTTCTTATGTTTTGCATTCCCTATGAAAGAATGCAATTTTATAGTTTCATCTTGATTTAATGTCTATTTGAACGACTGGAAACTTCAATGCCTATTGATCCCTCTAATTATATATAATGTCAAAAATCGCTTTTTGTCTCACTTTTTTACAAAATTTTATTATTCATAAACAATATTTGCATATAATCTAAATATCAGTGTATAAAAAAACCCTCATATGAGGGTTTTCAATAGTTAATCCTATTTACCGTTGATAATGTCTAAAGCAGTCTTTAATACTTTAGGACCATTCATAGTGCCGTAATCTCTCATATCGATAACTGCAACTGGAATGTCACCAACTTTAGATTTAACTGATTTTAATGCGAAACGAACCTGTGGGCCTAATAAAACTACGTCAACTGGTAACTGATCTTCTACCTGAGATTCAGGAACTGCCCAGATTTCTGCATCGATACCCTGCTGTTTAGCAGCCTGTTCCATTTTAGTAACTAATAAGCTTGTAGACATACCTGCTGCGCAGCATAATAAAATTCTTAATTTTGCCATACTTTTTCTCCTTTTCTTTATTTCTACTTATATTCTACAATGTTCATAAATATTTTCAAGTGATTTTAATATGAAAAAGCATTTTCACATGTTATAACGAAATGAAATGAGATCACAATTTGATTTCATCATGCTTTATTTCAAAGCGGTTTGTTTTAGTATTTTTATAAACAAACATTTGGATTTTGACATCAGATTATGACTACGTTATAATTAATCTATCTTAAGAAAGGATCAGCTTGCTTATGAAAAGAATAGTCTCATTTTTGATTGCGTTATCGCTTGTTATTCCGGTCACAACAAAGATCGTCAAAGCTGAAGACAAGCCTGTTGTCATTACCGTTGATGCTGGTCATGGAGGTAAAGATTCGGGTGCTACCTATACTCATGACGGCAAAAAAGTCTATGAAAAGACACTCAATTTAAAGATTGCCAAAGCAATTCGTGATGAATTAGAAACATATGACAATGTCGTCGTTTATATGACGAGAACCGGGGATACCTATCCTACTCTGTCAGAACGTGTAGAACTCGCTGTCAGCAAAAAATCCGATTTATTGTTTAGTGCCCATATTAATGCGAGTGTAGATCATAAATCAACTGGTATGTATGCCCTTGTTTCCCGTGGACTCTATCGTCCAAAACTTGCTGAAGTGACTAAAGCAATCGGCAAGAACTGCCTCACTTATTTACATAATGTCACAGGCATGACAGATCGAGGCTATCTTTTAAGAACATTAAGCGATACCTACTATCCTGGTAAAATTAAAGCTGATTACTACTATATTATTCGTCAGGGTGTTATCGATAATATTCCTTCCATGATCATGGAACATGGCTTTATTGATAATGCAGCTGATTACAGTAAGCTCAATAGTGACGCCGAACTTAAGACAATCGGTCAGGTTGATGCAACTGCAATTGCGGAATACTTCAACCTGTCTAAAAAATCTGAAGTTGCTTACAATGAAGCAGCTGAAGCTCTTGAAGAAGCTCAGTCACCATATGATGATGCAAAAGCAGCTTACGAACAAGCACTTGCAGACAAGCAGGAGTTAACAGATGAGATTGACAATCTTGATTCAGGCATAGCTGAAGCTCAGGAACAAGTCACTAAAGATCAACAAGCTATTGAAGAAACACAAGCAACAATCAACAGCTTAAATGAACAGCTTGAAGCCTTATCAGAAGATGAAGATGATGAAGCAATCCAGGCTGACTTAGATACAGCGCAGCAGGAATTAGAAGCGCTTAAAGCAAAACTTGCTGAAGATGAAAATGCCTTGACTACAGCTCAAGACAACTATGAGACTTCTAAGCAAGAACTTGAAGCAAGACTTGCAGAGCTTGAAACAACGATCAGTGAACTATATGCTGTTTATCAGGCTGCTAAAAATGATTATCAAGCTGCTCTGAATACTTACAACAAAGCTCTCAAGGCTTATGAAGCTGACTTAGCATCAATCAGTTCATTTAAAGCAATTAAACTCTCCAAACCAAGTGTTACTGTTAAAAACACATCGGATGGTATCAATCTTTCATGGAAGAAAGTTCCTTATGCAGCTGGTTATAAGGTTTATCGTGCTTCTAGCAAGAGTGGTACTTACTCAAAAATAAAAACACTATCTGCTTCAAAACTGAGCTACACTGATACATCAGTCACTAATGGTAAAGCTGCTTATTATAAAGTTTATGCTTACTTGGATGATCAATCAGTGGCTTCTTCAGTCAAAACCATGGTTTATTTAACGTCTCCTTCGATCACCTATTGTAAGAATGTTAAAAAGAAATCTATCAAAGTTAAATGGACCAAAAATGATAAAGCAACTGGTTATGTTGTCCGTTATGTGAAAGGTTCTACAACCAAAACAGTCACTGTTAAAGGTGCAGCAACACTCTCAAAGACAATCAAGTCACTCACTAAAAAGAAAACTTATAAAGTATCAGTTCGTGCCTATAAGACATTGAGTGATACTAAATACTATTCACCATATTCAAGCGCACAATCAGTTAAAATCAAAAAATAAAACAAAGGTGTTGTTCTTATAGACCGAGCAACACCTTTTTTGCTTTTAAGTAAAGTTTGTCCTATAATATAATAGAATCAGGAGGAATATAAAATGAGTCAGTATTTAGAACATTCAAAACAATTACGCGCAAGAACTGATGTTCATTATAACTGCAATCAGGCAGTTTTCATCCCTTTTGCTGCTGCATTAGGAATTGATGAAACAACCGCCATGGCCATCGGCGCTAATTTTGGCGCAGGCATGCGCATGGCTGCTACTTGTGGTGCAATCACCGGTGGTTTAATGGCTTTAGGGTTATATGGTATCGATGATCCAAAAATCGTCAACCAGTTCTATCGTGAATTGCGTCAAAATCATCAGAACTGTTTAGATTGTGCCGACTTGTTACGCATCAATAAGGAAACAGGCACACCTAAAAAGGTCCATTGTGACAACATGGTTTTTGAATGTGTGGAATTGGTAGAAAAGATTTTGCGCGACCAAAATAAAATAAGTTAGCAAGGATGAGTAATCATCCTTTTTTTCTGCCGTATCTTTCTTAAATCATTTTCATAACAAATCTGATTCATATAGTCTCGAAGATCAAGACGCCATATGCATTCATCACTCAGATTTACTCTTAATCGAGCTATATGATAAAATAATAAAAACTTTAACACCGTACAGAAATGGATGATATCTATGAAAATTAATGAAATACCTACCTTTTATACAATCGATGATCTTATAAGAACCGTTGAAGAATTAGGTTTTCTGCCTTATTTCCAAAACAACATTCCTGGATTTTCTGTCGAGGAACATTGTGATCCTCGATATTTTTCGGAAAATATTGATGGACCATGGGAATGGAAAGGTCCTGTCATTCGTGAATCAAAATGTGTCTACGGCAAATATTTTCAGAAAAAAGCAGGTTTCATATCTAAAAAATGGTTTGCCGATTTCATGAATTATCGCCGTGATGGTTATGATTTTGATGCCCGTTTTAATGATCACTTAGCCACCAACAGACAAAGACAACTATTTGAACTGTTAGATCAGCAGGACTCAATGCTGTCAATCACAATGAGAGAACATCTAGGTCTTAAAAAAGGACAGGAAGAGTCAGTTATCAATCAATTATTTATGATGGGTTATATCACCACTTCTGATTTCGTCTATAAGAAAACGAAAAAAGGTATTCCTTATGGTTGGGGTGTGGCCCGTTATGCAACCATCGAACGCTATTATGGTGACGATTATATTCAAAAAGCCTATCTTAAAGACCCTGTCGAGTCTTATCGAAATATTATCGAACATTTAAAATCAATCACAGATGCTGCTGAAGACGATGTTATTAAATTAATCAGACTTTAACAGTGCTTAAATAATCTCTACGACACTTAATGAAAACGATAATTTAAACAAAAAAAGAACAAGGTTGCCCTTGCTCTCAATTATAAATCAAATATCGAAATCTGTTGGTATAGCACATCTTTGACTGGTTTAAAGCTACGGCGATGAATTGGCGTAGCACCATAGGTTTTAAGTGCTTCTAAATGAGCTTTCGTTCCATAACCTTTATGCTTCGCAAAACCATATTCAGGATAGAGTTCATCATACTGCTTCATAAGACGATCACGTGTCACTTTAGCTAAGATACTGGCCGCCCCAATTGACATCGATAAAGCATCGCCTTTAATAATAGCTTCATGAGGAATGGCATCCCCTAAAGGCATCGCATCTGTTAAGGCATAATCAGGGGCAGGAACAATGCGACGAATGATTCTCAACATCCCCTCTTTTGATGCTTGATAGACGTTGAGTCGATCAACTTCTTCAACACTTAAAACCTCTATTGAATATGCCAATGCGTTTTCAACAATAATATCATAAAGTTCTTCACGTTTACCTTCAGTCAATTGTTTTGAGTCGTTGATACGTTCATCATAATATCCTTCAGGAAAGATTACTCCAGCGACAGTTAATGGTCCAGCCAGTGGTCCTCTACCAGCTTCATCAAGACCAATGATTACGTTATAACCTTGTTGACGTGCCTCACGTTCATAACTTAAGCGATCACTCATGAGGTTCCTCCCAGGTAATGCGACCAATCAGACCATCATAAAGATCCTTAAAGAATAATTCCACGACACGGTCATAATTCGTTTCACCCTTAAATTTTGGGATATGACGTACTTTAGCAATGTGATCAAAAACAGGTAAGACCCAATCATCATCGTTATCAAACTCCAAATCATAACGCTCTTTTAATAACTGTGGATAATGAGTATTGAGATAACCAATCGCATAGATAAATAAGTCATCCAGTGGCAGGATGTCTTTTTTTATTGAGCCAATCAATGAAACATTCATGGCGGTGACTTTATCATCAAACTTTGGCGCTAGAATACCCGGTGTATCGTATAGTTCAAAATCTTTATCGATTTTGATGATTTGTTGGGATTTAGTGACTCCTGGTTTATTACCAGTGACTGTTGCTTTACGCTTTGCCAAGGCATTGATAAAGGTTGATTTCCCAACGTTAGGAATACCGATGACCATTGCTCTGATTGCACGTGGTTTTAATCCACGTTTAGCTTGCTTTTCACGCTGATCTTTAAGAATAGATTTACATGTATCAATGATACGGTTATAGTCGTTAAAGTTTCTTAAATTAACGCTCATAGCATGATAACCACGTGATTCAAATGCTTTGACCCATTTTGAGGTCAGGGCAGCATCCGCCATGTCCTGCTTTGTCATAACGATTAAACGTGGTTTATTTTTGATGATTGGCTCAAAAGCCTCGTTCATAGATGAACGAGGTGCGCGGGCATCGACTAATTCGATGATAATATCAATGAGTTTTATACGCGATTCAACTTCGCGTGTTGCCTTGGCCATATGCCCAGGGTACCACTGCATTTGTGCCATAGTTATGACCTCCTTAATCAATCACGCGAGCATGATCAAACGGATAGATGACAAGACCTTTTCTACTCCTGATTTGATCGATTTTAAAAGCTCCTAAAATACGGGAATCGGCAGAGTCAATACGATTATCCCCGAGAACAAAGTATTCATCATCCTCTAATGTCACAGTAAAATCATTTGTATAGACCTGACGGCTATGCAAAGCCATCTGTGAGGATACAAAATCCTGATCGAAGAAATTTTCTTCAACGACTTCACCATTGACATAAAGGACATCATTTTTATAAGTAATTGTTTCGCCTGGCAGACCAATGACACGTTTGATTAATAATGGAAAATCTTCCATTTTAACAACTACAACATCGAAGCGATGAATTGATTTTTCATTAACTACAAGACCATTCATCAGGGTGATATCACCGTCGTAAAGGGTATTCATCATTGAATCACCATTGACACGTATAGGAATCGTGACATAAGTAATCACCAACATAAAGACAACCACAATAATAATCATCGTTATTGCCTGTTTAAGTGATGATGTCACGCGAAACTGTCGCTTGCTTTTTTGTTCATCCATTGGGATAACACCCCTTTCCCTTTCATTATAAACAATTGAGCAATAAATGCAAACAAGCAAAGAAAAAGAACGGGATTACCCGTCCTTAGTCTGCGTTTAACGACGTAATTCTTTGATTCTAGCTGCTTTACCAGATAAGCCACGTAAGTAATGTAATTTAGCTCTACGTACTTTACCACGTCTAACAACTTCGATACGATCGATGATTGGTGAATGAAGAGGGAATACTCTTTCAACACCTACCTGATAAGAAATCTTTCTAACTGTGAAAGATTCACCAATACCCTTACCTCTGCGAGCAATACAAACACCTTCAAACATCTGAATACGTGTCTTATTACCTTCCTGGATTTTAACATAAACTTTTAAAGTGTCACCAGGTTTGAAGTCAGGAACATCATTTCTTAACTGGTTCTTAGTGATCTGATCAACTAATTGCATGTTCATACTCTGTTTCCTCCTTAACGAATTTTGTCTTGAGAGTTCATTCGTCAATAGACCAGCGGAGCTCCTGCAGTCGTTGCGACTCACACATAATAACACTTTTTATTGTGTTATTCAATGTTTTTTTTGATTTCCTCAAGTAATAGTTGTTCTTCCTGACTTAATTTTCTTTGACTCAGTAAATCAGGTCGCTTAATAAGCGTACGTTTGAGGGATTGTTTTAAGCGCCAACGACGAATATTTTCATGATGCCCACTTAAAAGGACATCTGGCACAGTTTCACCCTTGTAGTCATATGGGTGAGTATATTGTGGATATTCCAGTAATCCATCTGCAAACGAATCATCTTCATGACTTGCTTTGGTGATGACACCATCAAGCAAACGAACGACACTATCAGTGATAACCATTGCGGGAAGCTCACCACCAGTTAAAACGTAATCACCAATAGAAATCTCTTCATCAACATAATCACGGATACGTTCATCAAAACCTTCATAATGGCCACAAATCATCACCAGATGCTTTTCTTGTGATAATCTTTTAGCTGTAGATTGATTAAACGGATGACCCTGTGGCGACATTAAAACAACAAGTGATTCACGATCGACAACAGTTTCCAAACAATCAAGTAAAGGCTGACATTTAAGTACCATACCCTGACCACCACCATAAGGTGTATCATCCACGCTTTTATGGCGATCTAAAGCAAAGTCACGAAAATTGTGAATAGCGATTGAAACATATCCATTCGCTCTGGCACGATGAATAATCGAAGTATTTAAGAAGCCTTCAAACATTTCTGGGAAGAGCGATAAAATATCAATCTTCATCATCAATAAACCCCTTGATCAATTCAACATCGATACGCTTTTCATCAATATCAATTGCTTTAACAAATGCCTCAACATAAGGAATCATCAAGCGTTTACCATTATGATCAACAGCAAGGATATCCTGATACATATTCTCATAGACATCTTCCACTTCACCAATTAATTCGCCATAGTTATAAACCTTACAACCAACTAAATCATTGAAGTAATATTCATCTTCATCAAGCAGTTCTTCATCCTTAAAGGCATAACATTCCAGACCTTTATACTGTTCAACAAGATTAATATCGCGCAAATTATTGATTGTAACTAAGTCATAGCCTTTATGGACACGATGGCTGGTGATTTCAACATCAATATCTTTGCCCTGACGACGAATAAACATGTGTGCACCAGGGGCAAAACGTTCATCAGGAAAATCCGTCATTGATAATACTTTAAGCTCGCCTCTAATACCAAATGTATTAATGATTTTTCCAATTCTTACTTTATCCATTATTTACTCCAAAAAAAGGATGTGACGAACACATCCTTAATCACCATATGATTCGAATTTGATATCAAGACGCTGATCATTTAAACGTCCTGGGACTGACATCAGGCGTCTAATTGAATTAGCCATGATGCCTTTACGGCCAATCAGTTTAGAAATATCTGCAGTGTCTGCATAAACACAGAGAACCAATTCATCATCATCTGCAGATGGTAATTCTCTTACCTCTAAATGATCTTTATGATTAACTAATTCAACACAGATATCATATAATGTCTGTGTGTAATCCATCATTATTTACCCTGTTTTGCGTCAGCGAATTCTTTGATGATGCCTTCTTTAGATAAGATATTCTTAACTGTAGCTGTAGGCTGTGCACCATTATTTAACCACTTTAAGATTTCTTCTCTCTTTAAAGAAACTGCTGCAGGTTCCTGACGTGGATCATAAGTACCTAACTGTTCGATGAAACGACCATCTCTTTTTGCACGTGCATCAGCTGCAACGACTCTATAGAAAGGTGCTTTTTTAGCGCCCATTCTCTTTAATCTAATTTTTACTGCCATAGTATTTTCCTCCTAATTTGTAATGCAGTCTTATTATACAGTAAAACCACTAACTGTCAAGTGTTTTTCCTTAACATTTTCCATCTCTTTTATTGAATATCATAGATTTTAAGGAATTTGACCTCACAATTATCATCGATTTTCTCCTAAATGTCAAGGTCAAAAACTAGACAACGCTTTCATGAGTCAATAACTACTGTTCAGGTCTTATAAATCAATCTTCTGCGGCAATCTTAGAGTTTCCATTCTTATAATTGATTGTCACACCTGGTTGAACGTTATATACGAAAACATTGAGTGATAAGCCTCTACCCTTGTCTTCAACTGACATCGCTTCAATTTGTACGCCATGAGCTAGAAGATTGCGTTTATGAAAAACTGGTGTTACCTCATAATAGACATGATGATTCGTATCGCGGATATATCTGGCTACCTGATTCTCAAATGGCAGCATGCCATGAATATTGAAATAACGTGTGCCGGTCATTAAATTACATTCGTTCGCATTTTCACCAGTCAATTGATACCCAATAATATGGCAACGGTTATAGAGATATCTGCCATCTATAAAATCATATTTGATCAAATGCCAGCCACTTGGTCTAATCATCCCGATTGGTCCACGTTCTTCAGTAGGCATCGTTGCCTTTGAAATTCTCGCAATACAATAGCCTGCACGGCCTAAATCATCTAAAGGACTATAATACTCGTCAGACTTCTTAATCACCTTTAAATGATCAATTTCAGGCTTATTGTTGTGAAGGATCACATAAGGTTCACCACTATAGGAAGGTATGTCTGTAACTGAATAATCGGTTGTATCATTTTGCTTAAAAATTTGACATCCTGTCAAACACAGGCAAATGCATAAAATAATGATTTTTCGCATGTCACCCCTCCTCTCTTAAAAAAAGCACCTTTTTGTGGGTGCTTTATTAACGTTTTGAGTTTTTCTTTTTCTTTCTAACCTTCTTACGGTTAGGACTTAAGTTCTGACGTTTTGGACGCTGTGTAGGCATGCCAGTCATTGGATCGATGTTTGTCATCACTTCCATTGTTTTCTTAGCCTGCTCAAACTGTTTTAATAAACGGTTAACATCGGCAACTGTACGACCAGAACCTTTGGCGATACGTACTTTACGTTTCGCATTGATGATTTCTGGATGAGAACGTTCTTCAGGTGTCATCGAATAAATCAAAGTTTCAATGACTTTCATACGTTCATTGCTGACCTCATCATCGATTTTAGGCATGCCACTCATACCAGGTAACATACCAAGCAGACCAGATAATGGACCCATTTTCTTTAATTGATGAAGTTGTTCAAGCATGTCATCAAGGCCAAATGTGCCTCGTTTCATCTTGTTGTAAGCTTTTTTGCTTTCTTCTTCATCATAAACATTCTGAACCTTTTCAACCAGTGAGACAACATCACCCATACCGAGGATTCTGTCTGCCATACGATCAGGATAGAAAAGATCAAGTTGTTCAAGTTTTTCACCAGTACCGATAAATTTAATTGGTACGTGGGTGATATGGCGGATTGAAATCGCACCACCACCACGGGCGTCACCATCAAGTTTTGTCAATACAGCACCAGTAATGCCAAGCTGATCATTAAATGAAGCAGCTACATTGGCGATTTCCTGACCTGCCAAAGCATCAACAACAAGCAGGATTTCATCAGGATTGGCAATTTCTTTTAAGTTTGCCAATTCCTGCATCAATGGTGCATCAATCTGTAAACGACCAGCGGTGTCGATGAGGATAACATCGTTATGATTCATTTTAGCATGCTGCAATGCCTCGATAACGATTGTTTCGGCAGAGACACTTGTGCCTTTTTCAAAAACAGGTACGTCAATCTGCTCACCTAAAGTCACTAACTGCTGAACAGCAGCTGGACGATAAATGTCACCGGCAACCAGTAATGGACGCTTCTTATATTTATTTTTGATATATAGCGCGATTTTTGCAGCTGAAGTCGTTTTACCTGAACCCTGAAGACCAACCATCATAATGATTGTTGGTTTTTTCTCAAAGGAAATTTCAGATACTGATGTACCCAGTAATTCGACGAGTTCATCATGAACGATTTTAACAACAACCTGACCAGGTTTTAAAGTACCAAGGACATCCTGACCTAATGCCTTTTCTCTGGTCTTGTTGATGAATTCTCTTACGACAGTATAGTTAACGTCTGCTTCTAACAATGCCAAACGGATCTCACGGAGCATTTGCTCCATATTTTCTTCAGTTAAGACATCTTGACCTCTGACCTTTTTCAGGGTCGCTTGCAGTCGTTCAGATAAAGATTCAAAAGCCATGAATTACGCCTCCTTATATTCTTTTTAACATATCCAAGTAGGCATCGATTTCATCATGCCTTTTATCATTTTCTGCCTTTAGCTTTTCGATAAGCTCGAGGCGTTCTACGTGTTTTTCTAGCAGTCCGAGACGTTTTTCATAATTCTCCATCGTCTTAACTGCACGTTTAATATTATCATAAACAGCTGTACGAGAAACACCCATGTCATCAGCCACTTCAGAAAGTGACAGATCTTCCTCATAATACAGAGTTAAGTATTCATTTTGTTTATCAGTCAACAAGTCACGATAACAATCCATCAATAAAATGACTTGTTCCTTTTTGGCAAGTGCATCTTCTTTAGCCATTAGGATTACCCCATTAAATCATGGCATAAGCCATAGATATATTGTTCAAGATCGAATTCCTGAAGGTCATCAATCTTTTCTCCAAGACCGATGAATTTAACTGGAATATTGAGAGTGTCTTTGACTGAAAGAATAATACCACCTTTAGCGGTACCATCCATTTTTGTCAATACGATACCAGTCACATTTGTAATCTTAGAGAACTCAGCCGCCTGAGAGACACCATTTTGTCCTGTTGTTGCATCAATAACAAGTAATGTTTCCTGAGGTCCATCAGGGACACTGCGCTGGATAATACGATTCATTTTTTCAAGTTCACGCATCAAACCAACTTTATTCTGTAAACGTCCGGCAGTATCACAAATCAAGACATCAATACCCTTTTCCTGAGCACGTTTGACACCATCAAAAACAACTGATGAAGGGTCTCCGCCTTCCTTACCTGTGACACATTCAATGCCTAAACGCTCAGCCCAAACAACCAGCTGATCAATTGCCCCAGCTCTAAAGGTATCACCAGCTGCCAACATGACAGTTTTGCCATCTTCTTTCATCATCTTATGGGCCAGTTTCGCAATCGTTGTTGTTTTACCAGCACCGTTGACACCAACCATTAAAATGACAGTCAGTTCACCCTGAGGAGCATAATTGATTTTTGTCGTCATGAATGTATCATTCGCATAGATAACAAACATCTTATCAACGATGATATCGTTAATTTCACCTGGATCAGTGATATTGCCTAAACGAACTTCTTTCTTGATTTCATCAACAATGGTCATAACCATGTTTACACCTACATCGCTCATGATGAGGATATCTTCAAGTTCTTCAAAATAAGCATCATTGATTTCACGATAGCGGGCTGCTAAAGCATTGATGCGGGAAGAGAAATTCGTAGATGATTTGTCTAATCCTGCTACATATCTTTCGTTTTGCTTGGTTGACTGACCAAACAATGTTTCTTTAATTTTATTAAAAAATCCCATAATATCGACTCCTATTCACTCGCAAAGCCTGTCGCATCTTTTAACTGGACGCTTACTAGTTTCGTCACACCTTTATCCTGCATTGTTGCGCCATATAATAAGTCGCACTCAGCCATCGTACCTTCACGATGGGTAACAACGATAAATTGTGTCTTATCTGAGAATTCACGCAAATATCTTGCAAAACGTTCAACATTCGCTAAGTCAAGTGCCGCTTCAACTTCATCAAGAATACACATTGGTACTGGACGAACACGTAAAATCGCAAATAAAACTGATAAGGCAATCAAAGCATTTTCGCCACCACTGAAAGCCTGCAATTTAGCTGATTTACCTGGAGGTGCGGCATTGATTTGAATGCCTGTCTCAAGAATATCATCTGGATCCACATATTGTAAAGAGGCATGACCGCCACCAAACAAGTATTTGAAAACATGATCGAATTCTTTATTGACAGCGTTGAATGTTTTTGTGAAACGTTCAATCATAACTGTATCCATTTCACCAATAGCTTTCAATAATGTGTCTTGCGCTTCAACTAATTCCAAACGGTTCTTATTGAGCTTTTCATAACGTTCATTTGTTGTGTTATAGTCCTCAATCGCATCAAGATTCACATGTCCTAAAGCCGAAATGTCATGTCGCAACTGCATAACACGTTCCTTAGCGCTTTCCATTTCAACATTTGGATCTGCAATTGTAGCAGCATATTCATAAGTCATTTGATAAGCCTCATTCAAACGCATAAGAGCATTATTGATTTGGCCATCAAGCTGAGTCTTAGACACTTTGTTTTCAGTTAATTCATGATCAATATCACGACTTTGACGACGCAATGCATTCAATTCGTTGATAGTATCAGTATTGTCATTGACATAACCCATACGAATCGCACGTTTAGTTTGAATCTGTTCATTCAACGCATCACGCTTTTTCATTTCTTCATTGAGTTCATCAATCAGCTGATTAGTTTCCTGTCCACTGATAATATCTTCTGCCATGACAGATTCATGAGTCAGGTCTTCATATTCCTTCTTAGCCAGTTCATAGTCACTGCGCTTCTTTGAGGCAATCATTTCCAGTTTGACTAAACTCATCTGTTTTTGCATCAATTCCTGACTGGTCTCACGTTGGATATCTTCAATACGTTTCAGCTGACGACGTTTAGTCGTAATATCCTTTTCTCTGTCATCAATCTGACGTTTCAAGCGATCAAGCTCTTTCTTGCCCATAAAGGTCGAATTATTTTTAGAACGCCCACCAGTTAATGAACCACCGACATTGATGACATCCCCATCAAGAGTAACAATGCGATAACGATGGAACAGATTTTTAGCAATTTCAATGGCATGGTCAAGATTGTCAACGACAACAATATTACCAATCTGATTTAAAACAACAGATTCAATTTTAGCATCGAAACGAACAAACTCTGCCATGATTCCCAGATAGCCTTCCATATTCTGAACCAGGAAGGCTGCATCTTCACGAAGGAAGCGAGGTTTCATGGTCTCAATTGGCAGGAATGTGGCGCGACCAGCACGGTTATTACGTAAATAGCGAATAGCTTCTTTGGCCTGTGCATCATTTTGTGTGACTACATAAGAAGAAGCACCACCAAGTGCTGTTGCCAAAGCCTGCTCATAACCTTCTTTAGCTGTAATCAGTTCCCCAAGAACACCTTTAATGCCTGGTAAATGATTAGCGGCATTCAAGATTGAACGCACACCAAAGCTATAGTTTGAACGATTTTCTATCTGTTCACGTAACTGCTGATACTGTTGGCGATCGTTAGACAAACGTATATTGATACGTTCAACTTCCTGACGAAGATGATTGATGGATTCTTCCTGAGTATGATTCAGTTCTACTAAAGAGTCTTTCTCCGCCTTAGTTTCATTGTAACGTGTAGCACGGTCATTGTATTCCTGGATCGCATCTTTTAAAATAGCTCGAGCTTGAGCTATACGTTCTTCAGTTGATGTTTTATCATAATTTTCCAAAAGGAATTTACGATTGGCATCAATTTCCACACGCTGAGCTTCTAATCTGGTAACGTGGTCCATCGTCTCCATCAACTGCTGCTGCAGATCATTGATTTCATTATCGAGGATGACCATTTTATCACGAAGGTCTTCAACACGTTGTTCATCAAGAATAATATCTGCTTCAATCGAAACTTTACTTTCTTCAGCTGTTTTGATAGCTTTATTCAACTCATTTAACTGTTTAGAAATCGCGTTGATTTCCTGAACCAGTACTGAAATTTCAATCGTTCGCAATTCGCCAGTTAATTCCAGATAAATTTCTGCCTTTTCTTTCTGGCGTTTTAATGGACCTAGCTGTTGTGCAAGTTCATTGACAAGGTCCTCAACACGTTCAAGATTACGTGTTGTACGATCAAGTTTCAAAACTGTTTCATGTTTCTTTTTCTTGTATTTAGAGACGCCAGCAGCTGCTTCAAATATACCACGACGCTCTTCAGGCTTACTGCGTACGAATTCACTGATATTGTTTTGGGAAATAATCGATAATGAATCACGCCCAATACCAGTGTCCATAATGAGTTCTGTAATATCTTTAAGGCGGGCACTTTGACGATTGATTAAGTATTCTGCTTCATTGCCCTGACGGTAAAGACGTCTTGTCAGTTCGACTTCATTAGCATCGATTTCCAAAGTGTGGTCTTCGTTATCAAAAACCAATGTGACTTCAGCCACGTTTTGACCACGGCGGTCTTCACTGCCGGAAAAGATGACATCACTCATGGTATCGCCACGCATCGCCTTAGCGGATTTTTCACCTAAGACCCAGCGCACGGCATCGATAATATTCGATTTTCCACATCCATTAGGTCCTACTATGCCGGTAATGCCAGGCATGAATTCAATCACGGTCTTATCGGCAAAGGATTTAAACCCATGTAATTCAACACGTTTTAAATACATATTTATTCCTCATATTAATTGTTTTGTTGGGTTGGTCTAAGATTAGAGATAGAAAGCTTCTTTGCCAGTTCACTCGCTCTTGACTCAAGCGGAATATGAACGGTAAAGACTGAGCCTACATCTTCCTGTGATTGTACATCAATTGAGTATTCATGTAAATCAATGATACGTTTAACAATTGCCAATCCTAAACCATTGCCTTCTACGGCACGCGATTTATCGATACGATAGAAACGGTCAAAGATATGAGCAATATCTTCCTGACTCATACCAACGCCTGTATCAGCGATACTGACGTCTACACCTTTAGCAACACGCTTGACTTCAACGGTAATGACGCCATGTTCTTTCGTATATTTGATTGCGTTAGAAATAATGTTGACCCATACCTGCTCTAAGCGTAATTCATCAGCATTAATGATGATATCACCACGAGGTTTGACAAATTCAATTTCAATATCCTTTGCCAGGGCCGCACTATCTTCAGTTTCAATAATTCTATTCAGCTGATTGATGAGTGAGAAGTCTGTATAATCCAGTTCAATGTCTTCTACTTCAAGAAGGGTCAGCTGTAACATATTTTTGGACAGTGTTGAAAGGCGTTTTGTATTGAAAATAATGATATCAGCATACTTTTCACGCATTTCATCACTGAGATTTTCATTCTTCAAAATCGTTGCAAAACCCTGAATGGCAGTTAATGGTGTCTGGAATTCATGTGAGACATCACTAATGAATTGTTGTCTGATTTCTTCCTGTTTGCCAAGACGCATTGCCATCTGGTTGAAAGCACGATTCAACTTCGCCATTTCCGAATTACCACTATATTGAACACGGACTTTATAATTACCTTTAGCAAGTTCTTCAGTGGCTTTGGTAAGATTTGAGATAGGTTTTGTGATAAAGTCAGCCAGAATCAAAAAGACCAGACAGCCAACTAAGAACATCACTAAAGCTGATAATAAGTAAGAATTGAGAACGGACTGATTGGTTCGCGTCATATCTTTACCTACGGTAATGACATATGCATTACCATCATAACGTAATCGTTTGACTGTATAGTAGACAAATCCTTTGGAACCAATGTACTGTTGATTGACTTCCTTAAGATTAGAGACGTCATATTCCTTGATGTCATGTTCACTCGTTTTACCGTAGTTATGATTGACACCATTTTTACTAATCTGACAAGTCAAATTGTATTCATCAATATAGCTGTTAATGATGACATCAAATTCATTTTTAGAATGAACCTGACGAATCATCGCTGCAATATAATCAGTTGCATTTTCTAAATCTTCTGCAACCATCGTTGCCTGATTCGCAAAATTCTGACGATAAGCCACATAACCTGTAACGGAGAAACTAAAAACCAGCGTCAGAATAAAGCCAATAATCAAACGGCCATAGACTGATTTCATTGATCAACCTCAATCTTATAGCCTAAAGATCGGACAGTGACAACTTTGAACCCAGGTAAATGACCAAGATTTTCACGAATACGTTTAATATGGACATCAACTGTACGATCATAGCCATCATAATCCATACCCCAGATTTTTTCAATCAACTGTTCGCGCGTAAAAATCTGATTAGGATTTTTTGCGAGTTCAAATGCCAGCTCAAATTGTTTTAATGGTAAATGGATTGTTTCATCTTTATAGCGAACTTCATACTTATCACCATCAAAGACAACATCCCCTATTTTGACAATATTTGAGGCATTGACATTATAGCGTTTAAGAATTGTCTTAACGCGTGCCAATAACTCATCAGGATCAAAAGGTTTAGTGACATAGTCATCAATACCAAGAGAAAAACCACGCAGTTTATCTTTAGATTGCGAACGGGCACTCAGCATAATGACAGGAAACTCACGATATTGACGCATTTCTTCAACGAGTTCAAAACCATCCATACCTGGCATCATAATATCTACGATGGCAAGATCAATATATTGATTTTCAACAATTTCAATGGCGCGTTCGCCATTGGCAGCCTGAAGGCATTCAAAGCCTTCTTTATCTAAATAAAAACGTACCAATTCTCTGATATGTTCTTCATCATCAACAATCATAATTTTGGATTTCATAGATACCACCACCTATCTAATGCATTATACCATAATGGCAAATAAAAACCTATATTGATTTCACACAATCAATACAGGTCTAAAGACTATAAAATAGCTTTTGCAGCCGCAATTAATTTTGGTATATCGTTAAGATGATCAAGGGTTGCACCGGCTGCAAGGCGATGTCCGCCACCATTAAATTTGGCGGCTACCTCATTGACTGGATAGTCACGACTGCGCAAACTGACGCGTACATTGTTGCCTTCTTTATTCTCAGTAATAGCAATCCAGATTTTGATTTCATCAATATCAGCGAGCTCCGTGACATATCCTGAAGCTATTTCACGACTAACACCTAATGCTTTTAAATCTTCATCTTTCATGACGTAATAACCGACGCCTTCATCATTGACATAATTGTTAAGAATGAAGCGTTTAATTTCTAATGATTTTTCTGATTTCAAATACATTTGACGATAAAGTGAATCAATGTTGATGCCAGTAGCAACTAAAAGAGAAGCGGCTGAAAATGTCTTTGCACTTGTATTTTGATACATAAAACGATTCGAATCACCAATAATACCCATATAAAGTGGCGCTGCTGCATCCTTCGTCAATGGATAAAGCTCGCTGACTTCATTCATCATGTGAGTGATAATTTGCGCACAGGCAATTGAAGATTCATCGACAATATTTAAATCGCCATATTGATCAGTAATAATATGATGATCGATTTTCACGATATAATCTGCATATTTTAAATCGCCATCAATTCTGTCCTTGCGTGCCGTATCCATCACAATAGCCAGTGATGGTTCTTCTTTCAATATGCATTCAGGTAATTCAGGAAAATAACGTGACACAAGATCACTGGTAAAAACACCCATAAGGACAATACTTTTTTCTGGAAAATAGGTCTTAAGATAATGATACATACCCGCCTGTGAGCCAAAGGCATCATCATCAGGATTGACATGGCGATAAAGCAAGATTTGATTATACTTTTTAATTAATTCAATGATAGGTTGCATCGTAATCACCTCAATGTGTATCTTAACATTTTAATTCGTTCGACTCAATGACTAAGGTTGTTTGACATACAAATTCAAAGTATAATGTTAGATAGAAGATATGTTGATGATAATAGAAAAGGAGAACACATTAATGAAAGATTTATTGATCGGAATCGATTTAGGTACAACCGCATCAAAAGTTGTTGTATTCGATAAGGAAGGCCATGAAATCGCTTCTGCAAGTGAAGGTTATCTTGTTTACTATCCAGATCAAGGTTATGCTGAACAAGATCCTTATGAATGGTGGGAAGCTATTGCCACTGCCATTGCAACATGTATCGATAAAGGCAATATTGACCCTCACGATATCAAAGGCATTGGTATTGACGGTCAATCATGGTCAGCCATTCCAATTGACAAGGATGGTAACGTTTTAGCCAATACCCCTATTTGGATGGATACCCGTTCTGCAGCTATTTGCCAGGAATTAGAAGATCGCATTGGCAAGGACAAAATTGAACGTCTGAGCGGTAATACATTATCTGCAACCTACTCGACAGGCAAAATTCTCTGGTATAAAGAGAACATGCCTGACATGTATGCGAAAATTGATAAAATCTTACAATCCAACAGTTATATTGTCTATCGTTTGACCGGCAAAATCTCACAGGATATCAGCCAGGCTTATGGATTCCATTTCTTCGATATCGAAAAAGGTGTTTGGGATGATGACATGCGTGAAGCTATGGGCATCCCTGCAAGCTTTATTCCACCAATTTCTAACTGCGACGAAGTTGTTGGTTATGTCACTGAAGAAGCCGCTAAAAAATGTCATTTAGTACCTGGAATTCCAGTTGTCGCTGGTGGTTTAGATGCAGCCATGGGTGCTTTAGGTGTTGGTGTCTTAAAAGAAGGACAGACTCAGGAATATGGAGGCACATCATGTGGCTTCTCTATCTGTATGGAATCATTCCACTATGATCCCCGTATGGTTCTCTGCCGTCATGTTGTCCCAGACAAATGGCTGATGCAGGCAGGTAGTAATGCGGGTGGACATATTATGAAATGGCTCCAGGACCAGCTTGGTGATTGTGGTAAACTGATCGATCCTGAAAAGAATACCCTTGATCTCTACAATGAACTTGCAGAAATGGTACCAGCCGGTTCCGAAGGTTTAGTATTCCTGCCATATATGAATGGTGAACGCACTCCAATCTGGAATCCAACAGCTAAAGGGGTCTGGTTTGGCCTCGACTATAATAAAACGACTGGGCATCTGATTCGTTCAGCAATGGAAGGTGTTGTTTTTGTCGAGCGTCACAACCTTGATGTCGCTAAATCAACTGGCGCTAAGATCACTGACATGCTGGCAACTGGTGGCAGTACCAAATCAAGACTATGGACACAAATGAAGGCCGATGTCCTTCAGGTACCTGTTTTAATTCCTAAGGCTGATGAAGCAACAGCTCTTGGTTCAGCTATCTTAGCAGGTGTTGGTGTTGGTGTTTATGACAGTTATGAAGAAGCTATTGCTTTAACAATGGATGTCAAGAAACGCTATGAGCCAAGCACTAAAGATTTAGAAACATACGAAAAGAGTTACAAGCTTTATCGTGAAGTCTATGAAGCAACTAAACATCTCATGAAATGATAAAATCCCCTGCGGGGGATTTTTTCTTTGGACATAAAAAAGATGTGCCAAAGCACATCTTTTGCATCAATTATAAGCCTAATAAACGAACTGTGTCACGAGCAATCATGACTTCTTCATTTGTAGGAATAACATAGACTTTGATTGCAGAATCTGCAGCAGAGATTTCACGAGCCTGATCACTTCTGATGGCATTCTTTTCAGCATCAAGTTTAACGCCTAAAGCTTCACTGCATTCTTTGATACATAAATCTCTGATATAAGATGAGTTTTCACCTAAACCAGCAGTGAATGCGATGGCATCACAACCACCTAATTCTACAAAGTAAGCACCAATATATTTAGCAACTGTACGTGCATATAAGTTACTTGTTAAGATTGCACGTTCATTACCTTCGTTGTAAGCTGCTTCGATATCACGAGCATCTGAAGAGATACCAGATACACCTAACATACCTGACTGTTTATTGTAAACATTCAACATTTCCTGAGGTGTCATGCCAGTCTTTTCACATAAGTAAGGCATAATTGAAGGGTCAACTGTACCGCAGCGTGTACCCATCATAACACCAGCTAATGGTGTTAAGCCCATGCTTGTGTCATAACATTTACCATTCTTAACAGCTGTTAAAGAAGCACCATTACCTAAATGACAAACAATGACTTTAGAAGTTTCTGGGTTACCTAGTAATTTGATTGCCTGTTCAGAAACATATTTATGAGATGTACCATGAGCACCATATTTTCTTACTTTATATTTTGTGTAATATTCGTAAGGTAATGCATACATGTAGCTTGCTTCATCCATAGTCTGATGGAAAGCTGTATCAAATGTGAAGACATGTTCAACACCTGGTAACGCTTTTTTGAAAGCACGATAACCAATTAAGTGAGCTGGGTTATGTAAAGGTGCTAAATCGCATAATTCCTCAACTTTTGCTTCAACATCATCGTCAACAATTGCACTATCAGCAAAATAAGCACCACCCTGGACGATACGATGACCAACTGCGTTAATTTCTGATAATTCCTTAACGATACCTTCGCTGATTAATGCTTTTAATAATGCATCAACAGCTACACCATGATCAGGGAAAGGCTGTTCAACAGACTTCTTTTCACCATCATGTTTGATAGTGAAATTACCCATGTCCATACCAATACGTTCTACTAAACCATTGCATATTACTTTTTCACTAGGCATATCAAACAGCTGGAATTTCAATGAAGAGCTGCCTGCATTAACCGCCATAACTTTAACCATTATTATTCCTCCTCAATCTTATATAACAATTTTACTCAAAAGGCATCTAAAAGACAACTGTTTTTTAGCTGATGAACTGGAGCCCATAAGGGATAAAAATCATCAAACCAATAATGGCCGCTCCCAATGAAATCACAAGAACAGCACCAGCTGCCGTATCTTTAGCCAACTTGGCAAGGGGATGGAACTCGGCAGTCTTCAAATCAACGACTGCTTCAATGGCAGTGTTGATCAGCTCCATTGCCATTACCAATGCAATCAACAAAATACAAAGCATCCATTCGTTCTTTGTAATGTGAAAAAACATGCCACAAACAATGACGGCAAGCGCCATAAGGGCATGAAATTTCATATGTGACTCTTGCTTAAAGGCAGCTTTAATGCCTTCAATCGCATAGCCAAAACTTATCATAAATGTTTTCATTACTTTTACTTATAGTCGCCACCAACGACATCAATGACTTTTTTATACCCATCTCTATCTTTGATTTTACTGCCTTTTGAAACAGGTACAAGGATAATATTCTCTCTGCCATTTTCCTTGACAAACGTACGTACTGCTGGTGGTAAAGCACCTGCCCATACTGGAGTTACAAGTAAAATATTTTTTACATCTTCATCAGGACGTTTATAGATACATGGATCTTCTCGCTTACTAATTGAAGCTTTGCCACCGCGGATAAAGCCTGTTTTACCACTGTAATCAATACTGCCAATAATCTGGCGTGCCTGACATTGATACTTTTCCGCTAATCCATGGGCAATACGTTCACAAGTATTTGTTCTGGTGTAGTAATAAATATTCATTATATGATCCCCCTGTTAATAGTAATAAGATGATTTAAAGCCTTTTTCACCGGGAATTTCGGGAATGTCAATAATTTCTACATGAGTCACTTCCACGAAAGGTTCCTGGCCCAGACGTGTGATCCAACGTTGAATATTACCAACCATCCCCTGCACTTCTGCTTCAACACGTCCGTCTGATAAGTTACGGCACCAGCCAGTTAGATAGAATTCTCTTGCCAGATTCTGGCAACGGAAACGGAATCCAACACCTTGAACGGTGCCACTAAAATAGATATGTTTTCTTGCCATATACAACACCTCTATTTTATTTTACTAAAGATAGTATTCAACTTACAGTATTTTAGCTGCGTTTTAAAAATTAGCGTGAAAATGGTGCATAATGATGCCTGCAGCGACACCGACATTAAGCGACTCCATCGTTGTGATTGGAATATATAATGCCTGATCACATAGAGACAATATGTCATCATGCATACCCTGTCCTTCACTGCCCATTACAAAAGCCATTTGATCAACTGTCTTAATATCATCGATAGGAACAGCTGATTGAAGTGAGGTACCAATGACTTTAACACCCTTTTGTTTTAATTCAGGAATTAAAGCCTTTAATTGACTGCGAATGACAGAAATATGAAATAATGCACCCTGAGTTGAACGTAAGACTTTATCATTGTAAAGGTCTACTGAATCATCGGACAAGATCACCTGATCAAAACCAAATGCCAAAGCACTACGAATCATTGTTCCAACGTTTCCAGGATCCTGGACACCATCTAAAATCAGATAACGGTGCCCCGCAACAATCTTATTGTCTGGTTTACGACATCTGGCCAAAACATTCTGCGGGGTTTTAGTTTCTGATAAATGTTTAATGACGGTTTCTGAAACAATCAGAACATCACAGTCACACTGATAATTAGAATCAGTAGTAATCACTAAATCAGCCATACCCGAAGCAAGAGCTTCGTTGACCATATGATGACCTTCAACTAAAAAACAGTTTTCTTGATCACGATATTTTTTCTTATAAAGTTTTTTCAAAGACTTTATTGTCTCATTATGTATAGATGTAATCATAAATGAATTCCTCGGAGTTTTTGTACACGCATTTGATAATCTGGCATGCGCAGATAGATTTCATGATAGAAAGCTTTTGAATGATTATGAACTAGAAAATGACAGAGCTCATGAAGTACAACATAGTCAATCAGTTCTTGATCCAAATGAATCAGTTTGACATTAAAGGTAACTTTATGACGTTCATAATAACAACTGCCCCATCGTGACTTATAATTTTTAAATTCGATTTCAGGAAAACTTAGTTGATTAGAAAACGTTGGCAGATAATCGTATATTCGTCTGTTAATATAACTGGATAATTCATCAAACAGATAGCGATTAAGCGTACTCACATTGCCATGAACAATTAATTGCTGACCTTCGCGCATCACTAAGAGCCTGCCATCATCCACAAATCGTAATGTATAACGCTGTCCAAATAGATCTACATAACCACCTTCTCGGATATCATAAGGTGATTCATATTGATCTATTGCCTTAAGAAGCTTGTCAGCATTCTTTAAAATCAGTGTCTCAATCTCTATCTTTGGTGTTCCATAAGGACATGTCACAACGATTTGACCTTTGTCAATCTTGATACGAATAGACTTCATACGCTTATAGGTCAAATCATAGACATATTCCTGATTATTAATCATTATTCTATGTAACATTTTATCACCGGTGTCATTTTACCATTTTTTCATAAAAGTGAAAAGAGGAGTCATTTATACCTCATATGTCTGTAAAACCTATTTTCCCTCTTGAAACATGAAGCGATTTGATTAAAATGGAAATGGGAGCTGATTTTCTATGAAATGTTTATTCGTCATTAATCCAGTATCTGGAACCCAGCATTTTCAAAATAGTATTAATGTTTTAATTGGTGAATTGATTTTAAAGACACCAATCAATACCGTTGATGTTTTTTATACAAGTGGCAAGCATGACGCGAGAAACCGCTGTGCAATCCTTGTCAAAAATCAGTATGATCTTATTATCTGCTTAGGTGGAGATGGAACAGTCAACGAAGTCATGGATGGTGTCATCCGTAGTGGCAGCGATATTCCAATTGCCTTCCTGCCTGCAGGAACAGTCAATGACTTTGCGACTTATTTATCATTACCAACCTCAATTAGTGAACTTGTTGATTTAGTCAACGAATTCCATATCTCACGCATTGACGTTGGTCAGGTCGGAGAAGATGTTTTTGCGAATGTCATCAGTGGTGGTATGTTCAGTGATATTGCCTTCCAGGTCTCTTCACAGGATAAAAACACTTTTGGCCCATTGGCCTACTATGTCGCAGGCTTAACTCAACTGCCTCAACAGTTAGCTATGAATCTACATCTGAATATTACGACAGATATGGTTACTTTTGAAGAAGAAGCCTCACTATTCATGATTACAAACACATCACATGTAGGTGGTTTTGAAGGTATTACCCCTCTAGCAACTGTTGAAGATGGTTTATTAGACTTAATCATCATTAAACGCAGTAATGTAGCTGAGCTCTTAGCCGTAATAACTGACTACGCCCTCAACCGTCACACACAAAATCCAAACATCACTTATCTGCAGACAAAGTATATCAAGATCGAATGTGAAGAAGACATTCATTACGATGTAGATGGTGAAGAAGGCAGTGAATTCCCTATCGAGGTTCGCTGTCTGCCTAAAGCAGTCAGTATCCTGACATTCAAGGATAAAACAGAATTGTAAGCAAAAAGATCTCTAAAATAAGAGATCTTTTTAACTATTAACAATTTCAATGATTTCGGCGAGATGTTTTTCTGCTAAATCATAACCATGCTGATAACAGGCCTTGATTTTATCAAGGTCTTTTTCCATTGATTCAACAATCAAGTCTGCATCAGGTCGGATAATCAAAGCCTGACCATTGGCTTCTAACGCTTCACAATATTTGACCGTTTCATTATAAGCCTCATGTCTTGTCAATAATGGTTCAACAAGATTTGGGAACTTTTTCTTAATTAGTCTTGCGGCCATACGATTACTCTTTGTAAGGGTCTTTACATAGCCTTTAGGACGTGTCAGGACAATCAAAACTTTCTTATTACTGTCTTTAAGAGCTTTACGTACAGGGATAGGATCACAAAGACCACCATCATAATAAAGTTGTCCATTGACATCAATTGGTGGGAATAAAATTGGGATAGCACAAGTAGCTTTAATCATCTGATTACGTCGATCATTGGTATGACCATCAAGATATTCGATTTTTCCTGTCTTACAATTTGTTACACCTACAAGGATTTTTGTTTGACTTTTATTGAAAGTTTCATAGTCAAAAGGATAAAGCTCATTTGGAATCGTTTCAAAAGCATATTTTAAACCAAACAGACTATGCTCACCCTTTAACATATTACGCTTGCTGATATAGTCAGGATTGTTACGGTTTTCCAGCAAAATATTCAAATTACGTTTTGGTTGATGAGAGACATAAGAAAATGCATCAGTAATGCCAGCAGATACACCTATAACATAAGGGAACATAATATCATGGTCATTCAGGCAATCCATAATGCCACAAGAGAAAATCGGTCTGAATGTACCGCCCTCAAATATTACGCCACCCATTTATGCTTCCTCATCCATAAAGAGACGCTGTGATTCTTCAGAATTGATATCAACGATCTTATGGAAATAGTCACGCTGGTTCATATCACCACGGACAATTTCTGTATCAATAATACCATCCTTGATATAAAGCACTTTGGATGAATACGAAGCAATCATTGAGTCATGAGTAACCATCAAAATCGATACACCATCGACTTCATTAAGCTCTCTAAATAACTGTAAGATTTCATGAGAATTCTTTGAATCCAGATTACCAGTTGGTTCATCAGCAACGATGAGTTTTGGTTCACTGATCAAAGCACGGGCAATAGCTGCTCTCTGACGTTGTCCACCTGAACATTCACCAGGTGTACGATCCAGAGTTTTACGAATATTCAAACGGTCAGCAATCTTTTCGATGCGAGCATCTATGTCTTCTTTTTTATAGTTGGCAAGTGCTAATGGTACGGCTATGTTTTCACGAATAGTCAATGAATCAAGCAGATTAAATTCCTGGAAGATAAAGCCAAGGTTTTCATAGCGGAAACGGCCAATCTGGATTTCTGACATCGTTCTAACTTCAACATCGTTGATATAAACTTTTCCACGCGTTGGAATATCAATTGTTGATAAAGTATTGATAAAGGTGGATTTACCGGCACCAGAAGGTCCCATAACACATACGAACTCACCTTCATGTAAGTCAAGTGAAACGTTAGTTAAAGCTTCAACAGGATGTTTAGTATTAACACCATAGATTTTCGTTACATTCTGAGCAGATAAAATGACATTACTCACGATGCATACCCTCCTTTATTTTATCAAAGACAATTCGTTTATAAGCAATATAGGTTACTACTCCCATGATCATCGATGGAATGATTGCAGATGATAACATAACTGATGCAAATAATTTTGTCGCTGCATCATTCATAACAAACAGAACCACTAATGGAATAACATAAATAAGTGGTGAAATAATCAACAGCACGTAATAACAAATAACTTCTAAGAAGACAATTCTGTCAATCTGATGTGGTGTAAAACCAAGTTTGTAAAGATTGAAGAAGAACGTCTTACGCATATGTGCTTCAGCAATATATTTATACATGATACTGACAGCGATCATCAATGTCACAACCATATAAGCAAGAATACCAGTGACATATTCTCTTGGGTTATATCGCTGAGTCACAATGATGGCAATCATTGTAATCGTCGTTAATCCATGAATCAGGATCAACATTGATGAACGACGTAAAGAAAATGCCAGATTACTAAAAGAAATCAATCTGATTTTACGGTCAATCCATAAACGTCCTTTAAGCTTATCAATCAGATTAGGAATGACTTGGTTGATACATCCCGTGACCCCTACTGCGCCAAGGAAACATGGCGGTAAATATTGCCCGCTTTCAAACGGTGTTGTCACTATGAGTGCCAGACCACCAGCGGCCATAATAAGATAGATGATATCGTGAACACGATACATAGCGGCAATATCGACTTCATTAGAGTGTTCCTGAGATAAAAGATATTGTAAATCATGACGATGAATATAACCGGCATCAAGCATAAACATCATAAAGAAGACGACCCCAAGCAACAACAATGTGTCACGATAGGCATTAAACGGAATGAAGTTTGAATTGGAATTGATGGATAAGTATTGATACATATACTTGTTGGCAACAAGAGCACCACCTGTTCCAGCAAGCATACCTAATGGCCCTGCAATCAAACTCATCACGATGAATTGTACAAAAAGATAGCTTGTGGAACTCATAAATGTCGATCCACTCATTTCAAGAATCGCAATGTCCTTTGTCTTATGTGTCAAATACAAGTTATTCGCATTAAACAACATATAACAACTGAACATAATGATAATTAGTGCCAACATTGTGGCAATTGGCACGCTGATGTCCTGCATTGACGTCCCACTCGTAGCGGCAGTATTATCGCGTAAAAACTCATTTTCGATAATGTTGAAAAACATGAATGAAGTCATGATGGCGAAGAATTCTGTCACCAGAAATGAGAAACTTTTGTGAGCATCTTTAACAAGCATTTTTAGCGCAAACTTGATTGTTCCCATGTCTGTTTCACCTCTTAGTCATTATTTTAACATACTTTGACTTTAAGATATAGATGCAAAAAAAAGCCGTACCTAAGTACGACTTATGAGTTTCATTATTCAGCTGCTAAAGCGTCTTTTGCAAGATCAGTTAATGCAGTGAAGCCTGCTGGATCTGCAATAGCGATTTCTGATAACATCTTTCTGTTGATGTCAACGTTAGCTAATTTTAAACCATGCATGAATTTAGAGTATGATAAGTCATTCATTCTTGCTGCTGCATTAATACGAGCAATCCATAACTTTCTCATTTCTCTCTTTAACTGTCTTCTGTCTCTGTATGCATACTGTAATGAATGCATAACCTGTTCATGGGCAGTTTTATATAAGGCATGTTTGCTACCAAAATAGCCTTTAGCCATCTTTAAAGTTTTATTTCTTCTGCGTCTTGTTTTGAATCCGCCTTTTACTCTTGACATATTCGTTCCTCCTTCTTAGTAATTAGATACGACTCTTGATTCTCTTATAATCAGATGGATGAACATAAGTCTGTTTAGCTAAATGCTTTTTCTGCTTATGAGTCTTTCTGTGAGCTAAATGAGATACGTAACCATGACCGCGTTTTAATTTGCCGGTGCCTGTTCTTCTTAAGCGTTTTTTCAAACCGCTATGAGTTTTCATTTTTGGCATTTTACTTTTCCTCCTACTTTTTCTTTGGTGCAATCACTGCTGTTAGTGTGCGACCTTCTAGTTTTGGTAGCTTTTCAACAGTACAATTCTCGCCGCATTCTGCAACAAAATCTTCGATGATTTTCTGACCCAAATCGATATGAGCCATCTGTCTGCCTCTGAAACGCATTGTGATTTTGACCTTATCACCATCATCCAGCCATTTTAATGTACGTTTTAATTTGACGTTTTTGTCATGTACATCAATTGTAGGTGAAAGCTGTGTTTCTTTAATTGAGACAGTTTTAGAATTCTTCTTGATTTCACGCTGTTTCTTCTGTTGCTCAAAGCGATATTTACCATAGTCCATAACTTTGCAGACTGGTGTTTTTGCTTTTGGCGCTACACAGACAAGATCTAAATCAGCATCATAAGCAACCTGCAATGCTGCATTTCTATTGAGTACACCTAATTTGTTGCCTTCAGCATCAATGACTAAAACTTCCTTAAAACGGATTTGTTCATTGACCAAGTCATCATTTTTCTTGACTTGACGATCATACTTTCTAATAAAAGCCACCTCCTAGCTCATAAATTAAATAGCAGATAAAATAAAAAGTGTGCATTAATGCCCACTCGTCTCACATAGTTCATATCTTGTGACATTTGCCCATCGGTTTCAGCAATCAGGCGAGAAGCGGCACTTCTTCTTTCCACTATTTTTATTTACGTAGATATAATACTCAAAAAGGATTGTTCTGTCAACAACTACCGATAAAAAAATGGGATATGATGAACATATCCCAATAATATCAATTATTCATAATGAGCAGCAACATCTTTGAGATAATCAATGATTGTCAGATGTTGTGGACATACAGCTTCACACTGTCCGCATTCAATACAGTCACTAGCTTTACCATTCTTAGATGCTAAAATATCATAGTTTGTAAAATTGATTGTCCAACCCTTCTTCGTTAAATCTTCACGAGCATCTTCATTATACAGCGAGAAATATTCAGGAATTGGAATTGACATTGGGCAGCCATCTGTACAGTAATGACAAGCCGTACAAGGAATCGCAATCTGTCCATTGATAATATCAGCAACTTTGAAACATGCCTGCTTTTCTGCTTCTGTTAATGGGACAAATTCTTTCATATAAGAGATATTGTCAAGCATCTGTTCCATATTGCTCATACCTGATAGAACGACCATAACGTTATCCAGGCTGGCAACAAAACGAATTGCCCAGGATGGCACTGAATAAGAACTGTCAAGATCTTTGAAAATCTGTTTTGCCTCTTCAGGAATATCCGCCAGTGAACCGCCCTTAACAGGTTCCATAACGATGACTGGCTTGTTATGTTTGACAGCTACTTCATAACATTTTCTTGACTGAATCCATTCACTTTCCCAGTCGAGATAGTTGATTTGCAGCTGTACAAATTCCATTTCTGGATGTTCAGTTAAAATTGAATCAAGCAATTCTGGCGTGTCATGGAATGAGAATCCAGCATGTTTGACCAAACCTTCTGCCTTTTTATTGAGAAGCCAGTTAAAACAATCATATTTGTTGTAGGTTTCCATCATGCTTTCTTCAATCCCATGGAGCAAGTAATAATCAAAGTAGCCAGCGCCCGTTTTTTCTAACTGTTCATTGAAAACCTTATCACGGTCTTCAAATGAGTGAACAAAACCAGCGTGCAGTTTTGTCGCCAGTGTATATGAATCTCGAGGATAACGACTAGTTAATGCAGCTTTTGCTACCTTTTCTGAAGCAAAACCATTATACATCCATGCTGTATCAAAATAAGTAAAGCCTTGTTCCATGAATACGTCAACCATTTGTTTGACTAGTTCAACATTGACATCGGCAGCATTATTGACATCATTTCTTGGTAAACGCATCAAACCAAAACCTAGTTTTTTCTTTGGAATAAATTCCATTTTTACACCTCACTCTCCTTAAAACCCTCTTTATTATACATTGTTTTTACAATTCTATTCAAGATTCAAAACATTGGTAAAGAGTCAAAGCAGATCATAATTATATAATTCACATATGGACAAAATTGAAGTTTGATTTTTCTTCGATTATAATAAATTTAAGAGAGGTGTAGAACATGAAAAATAAATCCCCTAAGCATTGGATCGTTTTAGCATTATGTTGTTTAATGGTTACCGCCAGCCTTGGCTTGATGGCTAACACATCTGGCGTCTTCTATACGCCTGTAGCTGAAGATTTAGGTATTTCAACTGGTGCTTTTGCACTCCAACAAACTATCTTTCTCATTGTTGTATCACTTGGTGCCTATTTCGTGCCAACGATGGTCAAAAAATTCAATTTCCGCCTTGTTCTTGCTGTTGCCGTAGCCGTCAATGCTTTTAGTATTATCATGATGTCTATGGTGTCATCACTAATCGCCTTCTATATTCTTGGGGTGATTAGAGGTCTAAGCGCTTCGTTCTTCTTCATGGTTCCAGTTTCAATGATCATTACCAACTGGTTCGAAGAAAAACGTGGGCTTGCTATGAGTATTGCGATGTGCTTCAATGGTATGTCAGCTTTATTCTCACCGCTATTCACGGGTATGATTGGTGCCATTGGATGGCGTATGTCTTATGTTGTCATGGCTGCTATGATTGTCATCTTATGTCTTCCAGCTATCATTTATCCGTGGAATTTCAATCCTCGTTCTGATGGATTACTAGCTTATGGACATGTTGATGAAGAAGTTTTGACAAAAGCAACTGTGACTCACAAGAAGGAAGAAATGTCAATTATCATGCTGATCACTTTCATCATTTTTGCTTTAACGACATTTGGTGTTACATCAATGGCTCAGCATTTCCCTGGCTATGCAACTTCTATCAACCTGACGATTGGTGCTACAATGTTGAGTATGACAATGATCGGTAATATTCTTGCAACTGTTACTTGTGGTTCTGTTGCAGACAAACTCGGTGTTGTTAAAGCAACTCTTATTTACCTTGCGATTGGTACAATAGGTATGACAATCATGCTTCTCATCCATGTTCCAGTTATCATGCTTGCAGGTGCTTTCCTGTTTGGTTTCGACTTCCCAATGGGTTCTGTTATCTTACCTCTACTAACAGAAAAATTCTTTGGTATCGTTAACTACAACACAGTTTATCCTACTTTAGCTCTTGCCGGTAACATTGGTGCTGCAAGCTATTTGACAATCATTGGTTTCATCTATGATGGTGCTAAATCTTATATCCCTGCCGTTATAATCTGTGTGGCAATGATGCTGCTCGCAATTGGTATGGTGGTCTTAAACGTCATGGCACATCCTGATCAACAGGTCGCTGCTATTGAAGAAAAATAGTACACTAAAAAATGTGATTCGATCATTTAGTTCGAATCACATTTTTTTATTTTAAAGATTGTCAAGCCAAGAGATTCTCTTATCTCTTAATGCCCATCAAGCGTTTCATCTCAAAAGGCATATCGCTTTTAAAACTCATAACCTGTTTTGTGAAAGGATGTCTAAAAGCAAATTCATAAGCATGCAGACCTAGACGTTTAATTGGATTTGTTGTACCGCCATATTTTTGATCACCGATAATCGGGTGATGAATATGAGCCATATGGACACGGATTTGATTTTTACGTCCTGTATCAAGGTGAACATCAAGCAGCGAATAATGTCCTTTGACCTTTTCGACTTGATAATGAGTGATAGCTCTTTTTCCTCTTTTTGGTGAACCAACATACACTTTCTGACCTTTATTTTCTTCCAGATAATTATCAATCGTTCCTTTATCTGAAGAGAGCTTACCTTCAACAATCGCTTTATAGCCACGTGTTACAACATAATCGTTCCAGTTATGAGTCAGCTCATAGTAAAGTTTTTTGTTCTTAACGAACATCATGACTCCCGAGGTATATTGATCAAGACGATGAACAAGATAAATATCATCGCCTTTTTTCTTGAGATAATCTTTCACAATGGCATAAGCTGTACGGTCTTTATTGCTTCTTGTCTGCTCGGCAACCAAACCACATGGTTTATCGATCACAATGATGTCTTCATTTTCAAACAGAATTGGAAAAGGCAAAGGATTCTTTTGCTTCTCGCCGATTGTTAAAATGTCTCCAGGTTTAAGCTCATAATCATAGCGGGTGATAGTATCACCATTGACGTTGACCTGCTTATATTTCAATAAGTTTTTTGCATCATTACGTTTTTTATGGCAATGATCCACCAAATAGACAAGCAACGTTGTTGGTTCATTAATCTGATACATCTTGCTGGTAATCCTTCATAAAGTCTCTAACGTCATTTTCGAGGTTCGTGGCGCCTTCAGCAAGCATTACTGGTAATGGCTTAATGACTTTGTTGATGGAACGTACCTGATAGAAACCAGCAGCAAGTAATTCATCTGCATCTTCCAGCTTACCTGCAAAACCAACGACTGGTTTATGATGTTTAAGGGCCAGACGTAATACTCCTAGAGGTGTCTTACCAAATAGCGTCTGACGGTCCATGCTGCCTTCACCGGTAAAAATCAGATCACAACTCATGATTGCTTCCTCTAAATGCGTCATTTCGGCAATTTCTGTTAGTCCAGGAGCTAAGCGACCATTCATATAACTGATAATCGCAAAACCCAAACCACCAGCAGCTCCAGTACCAGCGAAACGACGATAATCATAACCTAATACAGCACTTGTGATACGACCATAATAAGACATCTTTTTGTCCATTTCTTCAAGATTAGTGACACCTTTTTGTGGTCCAAAGACATATGTTGCCCCACGTTTGCCAAGTAACGGATTAGTGACATCACAGGCACCAATGATTTCTATATCTTTATCTTTTAAGGCATAACTATCTGTTTCAATCACAAAAATTTCATCCAAAGCATCACCACATGGTTTGATTGGTTTGTGATTGACATCAAGGAAACGAATGCCAAGCGCTGAAAGCATACCAACGCCACCATCATTAGTACTGCTGCCTCCCAACGTTATGAATATGCGTTTAGCACCATGTTCAACGGCGTAAAGAATCATTTCTCCGACACCATATGTTGTTGTATGGATACCGTCTTTTTCTTCCTGTTTAAGAAGCTCCAGACCACATGCCTGAGCACATTCAATGACAGCTAAATCATCACAAATCGCAATCTTAGCTTCTACTTTATTGAATAATGGCCCTGTGACTTCAATGGTATGAACTTCTCCACCTAGAGAAGCATTGATAGCTTCCATTGTACCTTCACCACCATCAGCCATTGGTTTAATAATGACTTTGGCATCAGGTACTGCTCTCATTACTGCATAGCCAGCTTCCTGCGCGCTGATACTCTCTTTAAATGAATCAAATGCCGCTAATATTTTCATCATATATACCTCACCCTGTTAAATTGTCTCTATTATAACATAAAAAAGGCCTATGCAATCATGCATAAGCCATTCTCTTATTCATCTAATGTGTTTTTAAGGAAATAATAGTCTTTAACATAAACAAAATAATACAAAATCAAATACAAGATACATGCGACCAAACCATCAATGATACTGTGTTGTTTGACAAACAGTGTTGATAAAATAATCAGGATTGCAAGAATCCAGTTGCCAATTTTCACTTGCGGTGAAACATTACAATAACACATAGCCATTGCCAAACCAACCGAGTTAAAGACATGGATACTAGGTAAAACATTGGTAGGTGTATCACTGGCATAGATTTGGTTGACAAGGACACAGGCAATATTGCGATTAGGCACATAAGCTGGTCTTAAATCAAGTCCATTTGGATAGATCACTGAAACAATGATGAACAGCGTCATCCCAATATAGAGAGCCGTCATCATCTTCAGATAGTTCTTCTTATCAAAAAAGAACAGATAAGCAAATCCGAGGACGAGATAGATGAACCATGCATAATAAAAGAAGATAAACCATTCACAAAATGGAATAGCGTAATCAATCTTCATCGTCATATAGTGAATCTTTTCTGGTGTTCTGTTTTCAACCAGATAGAAACAAGCAAAGTAGACGATTGGATAAAGCAAAGTCCACCAATATTTAATTTTTTCCTTAAAAACCGACATATTCATTAGTTCTTTGAAAACTCCGTTAAAATTAAACCTTTATTACGTTCAGTGGCCCAGTTAATGCCCCACTGATTGCTAAACAATAACAAGTAACGGCCCTTTAAATCCTGGACACGTTTTGTATCAGACGAGATATTTAAACTATTGAGATCAATTTCTTCATTACCAATCCAACGAATGTATTCATATGGTAATGGTGTTTTAATGATATCAACTTTATATTCATTTTTCAATCTGTATGTCAAGACGTCAAACTGCAAGACACCAACGACACCAACAATGATTTCTTCCATGGAACCGCCAATTTCAGTAAAAATCTGAATAGCGCCTTCCTGAGCAATCTGATTGACACCTTTAACGAACTGTTTACGTTTCATTGTATCTGTGTTACGGATACGGGCGAAATGTTCAGGCGCAAATGTTGGAATACCTTCAAAATGGAATTGATGATTAGCGGTACATAAAGTATCACCAATAGAAAAGATTCCTGGGTCAAAAACTCCGATAATATCACCTGAGTAGGCTTCCTGAATCTCCTCACGGTCATCAGCCATTAACTGTTTAGACTGATTGAGTTTGATTTTACGATTCATACTCATATGGAACACTTCCATACCTTTAGTGAATTTACCAGAAGTAATACGCATGAAAGCCATTCGGTCACGATGAGCACGATTCATGTTGGCCTGAATCTTGAAAACGAAAGCACTGAAGTCCTCTGATAATGGATCGATTTCACCATCATCACTCATACGTGGCTGTGGTGGTGTTGAGAAATCCAGGAAATGTTTCAGGAATGGTTCAACACCAAAGTTTGTTAAGGCTGAGCCAAAACAAACAGGCGATAATTCCCCTTTATGAACACGTTCAAGATCGAATTCAGCACCAGCACCGTCAAGAAGTTCAACGTCATCAAGTAACGTATTATAATCATCCTGACCTAAAGCGTCAATAAGTTCTGGATCATCAACTGCGTATGAACGACTATCAACTTCAACTCTTCCCCCATTGACTGGAATAAAGCGAATCACTTCTTTGGTTTCGCGTTCATAAACACCTTTAAAGTCTTTTCCACAACCAATTGGCCAGTTAACGGCACATGTTTCAACCCCTAATTCCTCCTGGATTTCATCCATAAGTTCATAAGGATCTCTAGCTTCACGGTCCATCTTATTAATAAACGTAAAGATAGGAATATGACGCATAGCGCAGACTTTAAACAGTTTACGCGTTTGTGCTTCAACACCTTTAGAAGCATCAATCACCATGACAGCACTATCGGCCGCCATTAATGTACGGTAAGTGTCTTCAGAGAAGTCTTCATGACCTGGTGTATCAAGAATGTTGATACAATAACCACCAAATTTAAACTGTAAAACAGAACTTGTGACAGAAATACCACGCTGTTTTTCAATTTCCATCCAGTCAGATACAGCATGACGCATATTTCTCTTACCTTTGACCATACCTGCTTCTTTAATGGCACCACCATAAAGCAGGAATTTTTCGGTCAAAGTTGTTTTACCAGCATCCGGATGCGATATGATTGCAAATGTACGTCGTTTATTAACTAAATCTGTAAATTGTGACATAACGACCTCCTTCAACTGTTAAAATGCGAAGTTGCCATCTTTGAAGATAACGATTTCCTGACCTGATTTTGTACGGGCAATGATTGACAGGTCAGCTGTACCAATCATAAAGTCAACATGAGTGGCTGAATCATTAATACCATGTTCATGTAATTCTTCTTTAGTCATTTCATAGCCATTTTTGATACATTCATTAAAACCAACACCAAGGGCTAAATGACAAGCAGCATTTTCATCATATAATGTACTATAGAATAAGATATTCAGATTAGAAATTGGTGAATCATAAGGTACTAAAGCTGCTTCACCTAAGTAATGGGCACCTTCATCAGTCTCAATGATACTTGTAAGTACATTCTTGCCAAGTTTAGCATCGTAATCAACAACGCGGCCATTCTCAAAACGGATCCAGAAATCATCAACGAGTGAACCATTGAAGTTAAGTGGTTTTGATGAATAAACAATACCATCAACACGTTTATAATCAGGTGATGTGAATATTTCTTCTGTTGGGATGTTTGGGAATGAATAAATACCATCAGTTGTATAGCTGCCGCCACCTGCAAACAGATAGCCATCATTCATACCAATTGTCAAATCAGTACCTAATGAATTTGTATAGTGAAGCGTATCGATAGCCATATCATTAAGGATATTAACACGTTCTTCAAATGAACGACGATGTTCTTCCCAGGCAGCAAGAGGATCATCTGTATCAACACGGCTGACATGGTAAATAGCGTTCCATAAGGCTTCAACAGCTTCTTCATCACTCATATCATCAAAGACTTTATTGGCCCATTTTAATGATGGTGCACCAACGACACACCAACGATCGATGCCATATTCAAGATGATCATAAAATGTGCTGCATGCTTCACGCATTGCTTTACGGTAAGCCTGCAATTTCAATGGATCAACATCTTTAAAGCCTTCAGGATCTTCAGAGTCAATCGTTAAAACAGCTGCATTTTTTAAAGCATAGTCATTACGTAAATGTTGAATATACTCCGGAACCTGCTTGAAGTAATCGATATCATTATTCATATAGCGCATACGTGTAATTTCACCATCAATATAATTTGGAATGACATCTTGAGCACCGACTTCAAAAGCCACTTTAGCAATCGCTTTAACCAGCTCAGCTGATTCTACGTCTGCAGTTATAACCAAAACCTGACCTTTTTGCAGGTTAACACCCTTTTTTACAATTAGTTCAGCATATTTATGTATCATCATCATTCACTCCTTTGTCACAATTCTCAATTCTACTAAAAAGCCATTCTTTGTCAATGCCTTAACTCCAAAATTCTGTCAAATAACTCAACTCTTTGATGACTGATACATGCATCAATCACGAAATTTTGACAAGATAAGAGACTAAAACAACCAAAAATTATCATTTATGTGAGGAAACACACCTTTGTCAAATAGATTTGCCTTGAAATTGAAAGTAATTAATGATAATATAGGGTATATTTTTAAGATGCATGTTTAAACATCATCTTTAAAAAGTCAGGAGGCTCATATAATGGCTACAGGTAAAGTTAAGTTTTTCAAGGCCGATAAAGGTTGGGGCTTTATTAATGCAGAAGATGTACAAGGCGATATCTTTGTACACTATACTTCTATTAAAGCCGAAGGTTTCCGTACATTAGAAGAAGGCCAGACTGTTGAGTTCGATTTGGTCGAAGGTGACCGCGGACCACAGGCCACAAATGTAAAGGTCGTTGAATAAGCGAAAAAGATACCCACATTCACTATGAATGTGGGTTTATCTTTAGAAAGAATTAAGGTGTTTTTGGAGTGTACAACCCACAAATCAAAGAAAAAAGGTTTATCCATTTCTTGTTTGATGGTATAATATTCTCAATAAGAAATAGTAAGGAGGAAATTGCCAATGGACTATTTAACAAACAGTATTGAAGACGCATTAAAATCTTCTGTAAAGCTTATCCTGGTAATTGGCAGACCAGGTAGCGGTAAATCTAAAGTAGTTGCCGCCTATAGTAAAAAGTCAGGAATCCCTGTCATTGATTTATCAAAAATCATTACTAATGATAGCGAAGACCTTAAGAAAACAATGAAAAGCTTCATTGAAAATTATCGCTTCGATATCTTATTATTAGATAATAAACGAGCACTCTATCAGACAATGGAAACTGCTGAATTAATGGACTTATTAAAAGAACTCAGCGAAAAGAAAATTGTCATCGCTACATGGAATGGCTATATCGTTGATGGTCAGCTTTCTCATATCGTTAATGGTAAAGAAGATGTTTATCCAGTAGATGGAAGCTATCAATACATTATCGTATAAAAATTAAATAGACAAAATAATACCTCAGCGATCAAATCGCTGAGGTTTTTTAGCGCTTTTCAATTGTAATCACGTAAGGTGCCTGACGCTTATTCATCATACGATAGGTTGAAACATTGAAGCGGTGAGAGTCAAGTGAACTGCAATACTCTTCAAGCCACTGTCCTTCTTGGGCGCCAGCTGCATGTCCGATATAGACAACAATGACAATTGCTTGACGCATACATTCCACTGCCTTCTTAATAGCCTTTTGCGTTGTTTCAAGTACAGTTGTCACTTCATGGCTGATACCTGGCATATAGCCCAGATTGAATATACCTACATCAAATGATTCAACATAGCGATCAAAGTGAACATGTGAATCTAGAACCAAATGAACATTTTGACTGTTGATACGTCTTGAAGACAGTTCAATAGCTTTCTGCTGAATATCGAAGGCATAGACAGTATCAGCATACTGACTTAAAAACAATGTGTCATTGCCCTGTCCTAAAGTAAAGTCAACTGCACATGCACATGGAAGATAGCGACTTAATTCTGAGTGGGCATAATCAACCATTGATTGCATCTTAAGATTCCTTGACCTTCATCTTAGGCAGTTTACCGGTATAAAGGCAATATTCTTCAAGGGTCCACTGATGTTCACCAATCATCTTAGCCGCCTTTTTACCAACATAACGGAAATGCCATGCTTCTGAGGTAATACCAGTGATCTTTGATGTATTTGGTGGATAACGAAGAATAAAGCCGTAATCGTAACAGTGCTTAACAGCCCACTTATATTCTTCAGTATCGCTAAAGACAAGACGTTGTCCTTTGACAACTGACTTACTTGTCAAGTCAACACCTAAACCGGTCTGGTGATCAGAAGCGCCAGGTAAAGCTACATGTTCAGCAGCATACTGGCCACCAAAATTCTTCTCAAATGTCTTATAAGTAGATTGTTGGCGTTTATATGAACGATAAGCATCATTGATAACTAAAGTCAAGCCTTCAGTTTTAGCATCTTTATACATTTCATTAAGAGCATCCATAGCCGCCTGACGTAATTTTGATTCATCACAATCAGGAGCCGCCTGAATACCACCCTTGACAGGTTCCACCAAATCATCTGGTTCATAATCAGCAGGTAAATAAAATCCCTTTTTAACAAGCACAGTTTCTTTTGCTGGCTCGGTGATTGTGTAAGACGTTTTAAACTTATTGCTGGAAATAATCATTGGATACTCTGCTGCAAGTACTGCATAAGAAGCAGATTTCGTCTTGTCAAAGTAACTCTTATACTTAACGACATTAGCAGCACTATAGCCATCAACTTCCATGAATACTTTAAAGTCATCATAAGCAACTTTATTGTTGATTAATGTTGAAAGATCTTCAGCATCCTGAGTTTTGAGTAATTCCCATAAGACTTCATCACTATAGCCAAGATCATTTAACGCTTTGACCTGTTCATCATAAATTGTATTAATTTCACTGATCACATTTGTGAATTGAAGATCATCATGGAGTGTCAGATATTGTTCATATTCATTATAATAAGAGACTTTGTCAGATAATGAAATCCAATCAGTGATATGATCTAGCTTATCCTCTTTCAATAATTCAGCGACATTGCTTTTACCTAGTTTTAAAATCTGAGATTGTTCACCAATAGAATAACCTTTGATGGCTAAACGGATACGTGAGAAATTGAAACCAACAACGACACCAATTACAAGTACAACAGCCAGAACGATTTTAAGAATTTTCTTTTTCAAATCGCTTTTATATGGTGAATAACCATATCCATAAGAACGGGACATGCGAGTACGTCCACGATTAGGCTGAATGGTACTATATGTATAAGTATGTTTTCTTCGTCCAAACATACGCTTCCCTCCTTTGTAACAGTTCCACTATACAACGCTCTAACATCATCTTCAAGCCCTTATCTTGAAAAAATAAGCTTCCTTCATAAGTGCCATTATCATAATTCATATTGCATTCTTACCGTTTTTGTGTTATTTTATGTGGGTAATTTAAAGGAGGTACTCACTATGCATTTCGTCATCAGTGTTTTTATAGCAGTATGTTTAATTGCCGTCGTCGTATTATTCGCAGAGCTTTTCCCAAAATGGGTCCAGTATGCATTTATTGCCGTTAGCTGTGTGATCTCTGGTTATGCATTAGCTATCCTCGTACGCAAAATTGCAGAAGAATTTGCATGGTATGCAAAACCTGATTTGATGCCTGCCTTTTACGCTGGTACTGGTGTAGCTTTTGTGGTTGCCATTATCGTTATGGTTATTATCAACAAAAAAGCCAACAAAGCAAACTAAGACAAAACTGCTGTCACTGACAGCTTTTTTTGTACCCATAAATAAAGACCACAACGTTTGATCGCTGTGGTCTTTTTCATATTTAATCAAATGCTTTTGTCATATCACCAAGAGTGGCAACCATGACAGCTTTAATGGTATGAAGTCTGTTTTCTGCTTCATCAAAGACAGTAGAATTAGGACCTCTGAAGACTTCATCTTCAACTTCACGAACATCAAGTCCCTGCTCCATCTTTACTCTGGCAACTTCTGTTTCAAAGTCATGATAAGCTGGCAAACAGTGCATGAATAATGTCTTTGGATTACCAGTCTTGTTCATCATTTCCTGAGTGACACGATATGGGGTGAGCATCTTGACTCTTGGGCCATAAAGACTATCGTCTTCACCCATAGATACCCAAACATCAGTGTAAATGACATCAGCACCTTTAACAGCATCAACATCACTGGTAATAGTGAGTGAGCCACCTGATTTTTCGTTTTCTTTGTTGCAGTAAGCAATAACTTCAGGATCAACTTCCAATTCATCAGGACCTAAAGCAATAAAGTCCATGCCAATTTTAGCAGCGCCATACATCAAGCCATAAGCCACATTATTACGGATATCGCCAGTAAAGACAAATTTAATGTCTTCTAATGGTTTATCTAAATATTCCTGGATTGTCAGGAAATTGGCCAATGTTTGGGTTGGATGGTCAACATCAGTCAAACCATTCCATACAACGACACCAGAATATTTTGCCAGGTCTTCAACAGTCTTTTGTGCGAAACCACGGTATTCAATACCATCATACATACGACCTAAAACCTTTGCGGTATCCTCAATTGATTCCTTTTTACCCATCTGTGACTGCGTCAAAAATGTTGGATGAGCCCCTTCATCAGCTGCTGCCACTTCAAAAGCACAGCGAGTTCTTGTAGATGTTTTTTCAAATAATAAACATACACTTTTACCTTCTAATGAACGACCAACAATACCAGCTTTTTTCTTAGCTTTAAGCTTCTTAGCTAAATCCAGTAAATATAATATTTCTTCTTTTGAATAATCTTTTAAAGTAAGAAAATGTCTACCTTTTAAATCCATGATTGATCCTCCCATCATGTTTTGCCACAATCATATGACAATAAATATGGTGTTATTATAATGAAAAACAGCGTTTGATTCAATGATTAATCATGTTTTCGAAATTTTCGGTGATGACGCAGACGCAAACTATTAATGTGAATACGTTGTGTTTTCGTGTAAAGACTTAATGAAGCATCATTGACAATAAAATCTCCACAGCCATCACTATCAATCATGACACGATGATAGCCATCGGTCATGATGTGTCCTTTATACTGCTTACCTATATACATACGTTTAACACCACCAGTAGCATTGGTCATCAAGACCACAAAACCATCTTTTCTTGCACTGTTGCCTTCATAGCTCCAGCCGACAATATTATGATGATCAAAATAATCATGACGTGTACCTGTCATATGTTCACGTAATTCAAGCATGGTGTCAATCAAATCCTGATGAGAAGGACGATCATCATGTTCAATGCCATAGTAGTCGCCAAAGAAGACACATGGTGTTCCCTCTTCACGTAAAAGAATCAAAGCATAAGCCATAGGCTTAAACCAGTCTTCAATGAACGACTGTAAATCCTGTGAAGGCTGGGTATCATGATTATCAACAAATGTCACTGCATGCTCTGGAGAATGTTTGACAAGTGTATTTTCAAAAATACTGCCCATATCATAAGTACCATTTGAATGTGAAGCATCATACATATGGAAATGTAAAGGTACATCAAAAAGCATCATCGAATAGTCAACTTCTTCCAGATAGTTGATTAAATGACCCAAATCACCATTCCAGTATTCACCCACGGTTGGAAGCGGTTTTTCACTATAGTCACGCAATTCCTTGAGCCAGCGCTTATAGAAACTGGCTTCTATATGCTTAACTGCATCAAGTCTGAAAGCATCATTTTGACAAGTATCAAGATACCATTTGCCCCAGTTAATGCATTCTTCAGTGACCTCTTCATTTGAAAAGTCCAAATTTGCTCCCATTAAATAGTCAAAGTTACCAAATTCATCATCAACATGTTCTTCCCATTCTTTATTATCAAAGAGATAAAGACCATTGGTACCAGTTATTGCATCATAGTCAACACCAGAAAAATGATACCAGTGCCAGTGGAAATCAGAGTATTGATCATGACGGGCAGGAAATGTAAATAAAGTATAAGCAACTACAATCTGATCATCAGATATAGCTTCATTACGGTTAGTCCTGTTGATTTCTTTAGCAACAACCAGTTCGTAACCATCAGCACCCATTTTATGATTGAGAACAATATCACTCATGACCTGTATTCCTGCACTATGAAGTGCGGAAATGCATTCGAGGTATTCTTCTCTTGTACCATATTTTGTCGCAATTGATCCTTTAGCATCAAATTCACCTAAATCGTACACATCATATACACCATAACCAACGTCGTTGTTACCACCATTACCTTTATAAGCAGGTGGCATCCAGACCATGGTGAATCCGGCTTTACGCAAGTCTGAAGCACGATCTTTAAGAATCGTCCATAGATGAGGTTCATTTGGAAGGTACCATTCAAAATATTGTATTATGACATCTTTCATTTTCATCACCGTCTTTATTATATCAATTCTCTGAAATTTAAAAAAGTAGGACATTGTCCTACTTTAAAAGTGCTTCAATCATCTTGACCATTTCTTCGATTTTTTCTTCTTCTCCTGCCGAATCATGGACACAATGACGTAAATGTGCAGTTAATATTTCTTGATTGGTCTTTTTCAATAAAGCCTGACTGGCTAAAATCTGATGCGAAATGTCAATACAATAGCGATCATCTTCCACCATTTTGATAATACCATCTATTTGACCTCGAACAGTCTTAAGATAGCGCATGACTTTTTGACTATCAGCTTTCATTAATTGATTCCTGTCACTTTATAGCCAGCATCAGCAACGGCTTTAATAATAACATCATCATTGACCTTTTTCTTCATGACGATATCAGCTTTCTTCTCTTCAAGGCTCACTTCAGCAGTGACACCATCAATACTTTCAAGAGCTTCTTTGACATGTGCTGCACAATGTACACACATCATACCTTCAATCATCACTGTTTTACTTGTTTTCTTACCAAACATATCATTTCCTCCTTCAATAGTGATTACTTCATAGCCTGCTGCTTCAATAGCGGCTTTTAATTGATCATTATAATGTTCTGGTGCTTTCACACTAGCGTGTCCTGATTCAAGGTCAACCTCTGCTGTGACTTGCTCTAAATCATTTAATGCTTTAGCGACACGTGCCTGACAGTGTTCACACATCATGCCACCAACAGTGACATCATAATCATAGAGGGCCACTTTTTCTTTCACATCAAGAACCGGTGTTGTCTCTTTAGTTTTGACTTCATATTCTACTGGTTTGAAGAATCTTAATCTAAGTGCATTCGTAACAACAAAGACAGATGAAAAACTCATTGCGAGAGATCCTAGCATTGGTGAAAGCTTCAATCCAAATGATTTATAGAATAAACCTGCAGCTACAGGGATACAAATCGTATTGTAAAATAACGCCCAGAATAGATTCTGTTTGATATTGCGCATCGTGGCATGTGATAAATCAATCGCATTAACAATATCAAGCAGATTATTTTTCATTAAAACTAAGTCACTTGAATCAATCGCAATATCTAGACCATGAGTAAATGATATACCTAAATCAGCGCGCATAAGTGCTGGGGCATCATTGATGCCATCACCTGTCATCGCAACTTTAAAACCTTGAGACTGAAGATCAGCAATCACTGATTCCTTATCCTGTGGTAAAACTTCTGCCTTAACTTCCATTCCCAACTCTTGAGCAACGGCTTCAGCTGTACGCTTGTTGTCACCTGTTAACATCAACGTTTGAATACCACGTTGATGAAGCTGCTTAATGACTTCTGGCGCTTCAGCCTTGATGTCATCACGTAATGCCATAACACCAGCATAATGACCATCGACTGCACCATACAGAACTGTTTTGCCCTGACTTGCATAATCATCATGTGCTGTCACTTCAATATGATAACGTTCCATTAAACGTTTATTCCCAACAATGACAGTCTTGCCATTGATCACGCCTTTAAGACCTCCACCAGTGATTTCTTCATAATCAGAAATTTGAAGTTGACTATATGGCTGAGCCCTGGCAATCGCCTCTGCCAATGGATGAGAAGACTGACTTTCAAGATTTAAAATATAATCAGCATCTTCGTCATTGATTGCCCAGTCAGTGACGACAGGTACACCTAAAGTCAAAGTACCAGTTTTGTCAAAGACAATCATATCAATACGAGAGGCCCCTTCTAAAGCCTCAGCATCGCGGATCAATAATCCCATCTTTCCTGCCACTCCAGTACCTACCATGATAGCTGTTGGTGTCGCCAAGCCTAATGCACAAGGACAAGAAATGACAAGGACGGCAATTGCCATTGTCAAAGCAAAATGGAAGCTTTCACCTAAAATCATCCAGGCAATAAGAGTCACTAAAGCAATACCAATGACTACTGGTACGAAGTATCCTGAAATGACATCTGCAAGTCTGGCAATTGGTGCTTTTGAATTACCTGCGTCTTCAACAAGATGAATAATCTGCGATAGCGTTGACTGCTCGCTGGTCTTCATTGTTTTAACAACGATACGACCACTCTGGTTGATGGTTGCTCCAATTACTAAATCACCTACCTGTTTGTCTACAGGAATTGATTCACCAGTAATCATGGATTCATCAACGGTGGTATGACCTTCAACGATTTCTCCATCAACCGCAATACTTTCACCTGATTTAACGACAACTAAATCACCAATCTGAATAGATGCAATTGGGACTGTCATTTCCTGATCATTTTTAAGCACAACAGCTTCCTCAGGTGATAATGCCATTAAGCCATTGATGGCATCAGATGTCTTTTTCTTGCTTCTAGCCTCAAAATACTTGCCAAGTGAAATCAATGTCAGAATCATTGCAGCTGATTCAAAATATAAGTTCATATGATAAGCATGTGCTTGCATTAAATCGAGTCGTCCCATGTAATAAGCCATCATAAACATACCATATAGACTATAGACAATAGATGCTCCTGAACCAATCGCAATCAGTGAATCCATATTAGGTGCTAAATGAGCTAATGATTTAAACCCGCCAATGAAATAATGACGATTGATGATGACAACGACACTGCAAAGAAGTAATTCTGTCAAGGCAAAGATCATCATGTTTTCATGGCCAAGGAAAATACTTGGAATAAATGGCCAGCCCATCATTGAACCCATTGATAAATAGAACAAAGGAATCATAAAGACAAAAGATATAATGAGATCACGCAAGCGCTTCTCTAAATCTTCATCCTTGCGACTTGATGATGATTGTACCTTTTCTACACCTTGAAGAGCAGCATCATAGCCGCCCTTTTGGACAGCTTTAATGATTTGATCTGTGGATGTGACGGTTTCATCGTAATCGACTTCCATCGTTTCCGAAAGAAGATTGACCTGACATTCATTAACACCTTCAACACCACGAACACTTTTATCGACATGAGCCTGACATGCCGCACATGTCATTCCCATAACATCAAACTTTTGTTTCATGGAAACCTCCTATACCCCCTGGGGGTATTATCATTCTAACATTGTCCTCTTTTTAAGTAAAGAATATGACCTAAAAAAAGAATCAGTTGCCTGATTCTTTTAGTCTTCCTTAATAATAAATTCTTTGTAAATAGCTTTGATAGCACGTTCAAAGTAACGATTACGAACACCAATAATGATGTTTTCTTCACTTGAACCCTGGTCAATCATCTTGATATTGATATTGTCTTTGGCTAGTGCTGTAAAGACTCTTGCAGCCGTACCAAGACTACGTTTCATACCTCTACCAACAACAGCGATTAAAGCTAAATCTGATTCAAGTTCAATCTTGTCTGGATCAGCTAAACGATGGATACCAGCAAGAACGCTTTGTTCGTGAGCAATAAAATCATTGACGTTGATAACAACTGTCATGGTATCGATACCTGAAGGCATATGTTCAATTGAAAGACCATGGTCTTCAAAAACCTGCAGGACACGGCGACAGAAGCCGATTTCAGCATTCATCATATCCTTTTCGATTGTAACAGTGGCAAAGCCTTTCTTACCGGCAATACCAGTAATGACATGTTTAGGCTTGTGACAAGTTGTTTCAACAATTAAAGTGCCTGAGTCATCAGGACGGTTCGTATTCTTAATATTGATTGGAATGCCAGCACTGCGAACTGGGAAAATCGAATTTTCATGAAGTACACTTGCACCCATGTAAGATAATTCTCTTAGTTCCTGATAAGTGATTGTTTCAATAACCTGAGAATGTTTAACGATATTTGGATCAGCAATCATAAATCCAGAGACATCGGTCCAGTTTTCATATAATGATGCGTTAGCACATTTAGAAACGATTGAACCTGTGACATCACTGCCACCTCTTGAAAAAGCCTGGATCTGTTGTGAGCCATCATTTTTTAATCCATAAAAACCAGGAATAACAGCTTTTTCGTGTTGAGCTAAAGCTTCTTTTAATAATGGATCAGTCCTTTTAGCATCATAATTACCAGATTCATCAATACGGATAACATCAGCAGCATCGATGAAATCATAATCTAGATAATGAGCTAAAATCAAAGCATTCAGATATTCACCACGACTGATGACATAATCGAATGACGCATTGTCTAAACAATTTTCTCTGATTGTTGCAAATTCATCAGCTAAGGAATAGTCAAGCTTTAATTCTTCAATAATACTGTTGTAACGATCAACAATACTATCAAAGATATCATCGAAATCTGCTTCATTGCGATGAGAATAAGCAAGAATCAATAAATCTGTAACTTTTGTATCTTTGGCGAAACGTTTACCTGGTGCACTTGGCACAACATAACGACGTTCGTGATCTGCATTGATAATATTATAGACTTTTCTAAATTGAGTAGCATCCGCTAAAGAAGAGCCTCCAAATTTAACGACTTTAACCATAGGCAAAATCCCCCTTATGTCTATAAGAATACAGATTTTCAAGTAAAAATCAATACTATTTCATCATGTCGTGACGAGAAAAATTTCAAGGTTTGAAGACTACTCTGTATAACGTTTTAGGACGATACTGATTTTTTTATAAATCAGAGCTGTAATCAATGAAATGACACCATACTTAAAAATATTGAATGGCAAAATAGAAAACAAGAACATCGTCATGGCATCTTTGACCCAAGGGTTAACGGCTACAACCATACCAATAATGGCATCCATTGTCATACCAAACATGGTTGCATATAAAGGGAAAATCACAAAGAAATTAGAAAAGACGGCAAGAATACTGGTTGTTAAAGTAGAGACGGACATACCAATAATGGCGCCTTTTTTTGTTTTATTAAAACGATAAATAATAGATGCAATAGCCACAAATAAGCTTGTCAGGATAAAGTTAGACAGTTCTCCTACAAAAGCTGTTGATGTTGGTTTAATCAACAATTTCAAAAGAATTTTAATAGCTGCAGTCGCAATACCATAAAGTGGGCCATAAAGAAAACTGGCAATTAAGACTGGCAAGTCAGAAAAATCAAACTTAATGAATGGTGGTGCTAAAGGTACCGAAAGTTCAAAGAACATCAGAATAGCTGCCATCGCACCCATCATTGCGATAATCATCATCTTACGCGTGTTGAATTTTGTTTGTTTCATAGTGTCCTCTTTCTATGGTGGCAAAAAAAATCTCTCCAAAAAATCTTTGGAGAGAAATGAAAAAGTCATTATAAATACGCACCATCTTTTTCCATCCGGACTATACCGTCGGTACCAGAATTGCACTGGTTCAGCTTGCGCTCGCGGACTGTCACCGCCGATCAGGAATTTCACCTGCCCCAAAGATGTAGCTATGCTACAAGGTTAGTATAGACACACTACTATCATATGTCAAGTTTTATGCTCAGAAGTTCCATTAAGTGTTTTCCTAAATATGATAATATAATTTTCTAAATTATTAGGACATCTGAGAAACTAGTGAGACTTCACTTCTAAAACTTACGTGATTTTGTATTGTTGGAAAAGATGTTTAGAGAATTCATGTACGCTTGTGTCAAGGAGCGAAGTTATTAGAGCAATGCTGAAAGAACAAGATAAGAATTCGAATATTATTTTTAACATTATTGTACGATGTATCGTTATGAATATCCTCCTAGCGTTAATGCTGAATGCTTTTACACCCAACATATATCGCAAAGGAAACAGTTCTCATCTCCTATATGGCGACTTATATGTTCTCAGTCATTACGCCTCCATAGCTCACGACGATATTGTAAAGATTGTACATGATCATACTGTCCTAATGGCAAAAGTACTTGCGACTCACAATGATGAAGTAGATCTCAGGCAAAATCAGTTAGTGATTAATGGACAAATAATAAATTTCGAATTAAATCTGCAACAATCTCCCCTTCAGTTACCTTTAGCAGACAATCAATACCTTTTGCTCCTTGAACAAAACTCTGAAAGTCAACAGAGTGAATGTCTGATTGTAGAGCGTACGGCTATAAAAGGCAAAATCATTCTCGTCTTAAGACTTAAGGATTTCTAAGAAAAAAAGAAAGGACTTTACTACATGAAGAAAAACTTGACTACGGCTG
>JAGBPZ010000079.1 GCA_017633115.1 Erysipelotrichaceae bacterium
GATTTTACCCTTCCTGATCAAGATGGTAACGAAGTCAGTTTAAGTGATTTTAAAGGACAGAAAGTCATTCTTTACTTCTACCCTCGTGATAATACTGCTGGTTGCACAAAGCAGGCTTGTGGCTTTGCTGAACGTTATCCTCTGATTTTAGAAAAAGGTGCTAAAGTCATTGGTATCTCCAAAGATACTGTCGCTTCACATAAGCGTTTTGAACAAAAAAACAACCTGCCATTTACCCTTCTATCTGACCCAGAACATAAAGTCATTGAAGCCTATGATGTCTGGAAAGAAAAGAAAATGTATGGCAAGGTCTCAATGGGCATTGTGCGTTCAACTTATCTCATCGATGAAGAAGGCATCATTACCCAGGCACTCTTTAAAGTCAAAGCTGCCAATAATCCTGAAGATATGGTACAACTACTCTAAGATGAAAACAGGCACTCCGTGATGGAGTGCCTTAATCATTTTATTCTTCGATAAAATCGATACGATTCAATTGTCTTTCGCCTTCTTCAGCTAATTCATAGAACTGATCGATAGTGGCACGCATCTGTGGTAATGCCTGCTGACGATAAGTCATCATATCATCCATAGCTGTGATGGCATCAGAGAAAGCCTGTTTCAATGTTTCAGGAGAAATGTTGGCTTGTGTTGCCTGTCTTTGAATTTCAACACCCTGATCTTTAAGCATCTTAGAAGTTGAAGCAATCATGTTGTTTGTGGTTTCATTAACAAGATTGACTTTTTCAATAACGATTTTCTGGTTATATAATGCACCCGCAACAGTGACAGCGGTACGTAATGAAGTGACCGTAACTGTCTTTGCACGTTCAACAGAGCGAATCAATTCATTATTGTTGCGGCGGATGACTTCCATGGCAACAATACCCTGCTGATTGACAACAAGCAACTGCTGGAAGTCCATCAAACGCTGACGTAATGGGAATAGAACTTCATTTTCTACATACTGAATACGATCTTCATCACCATTTTTAGAACGTTCTTCTTCGATGGCACGAGTTAAGATTTCATCTAATTCTTTACCAAGTTCGATACTCTTCATCAACTCTTTGGTTAATTTACGCATTGAAACTTCTTCGATTTCCAAAGTAGTACAGTCATGTTTTAAAGCTGTTTTACCTTTATCTAATGACTGGATGATTGTAGAGATTTCTGCATCAGCTGTTTTATAACGTTCGAAATAACGTCTTACTGGCTGGGTGATTTTACCAAAAGCACCGCGTTTTGTGAAGTTGATACCACTTGGATCAAGGTCTCTCATTTTAATTGAAAGTTCTTCAAGGTCGTTAGCGACAGTCTGTGTTTCACTGTTTGTTGCCCCAACATATTTTAAACGTTTTTCCAGCATCGCATTTTTATTGCCAGACTGAACGATGATATCCTGACCAAAGTTATTGATGACCTTTGCGATATCACGACGATCTTCTAACGAATCCAGATCAACTGTCATGATTTCTTGAGCATTCTGCTGAGCAACGGAATTGATTTGTTCCTTTTCCTGAGGTTTAGGCTGAAGTTCTCTTTCAACTTCTTCCTTGATTTCATCAGTTGATTTTAAGTCTAAATTGAAAGCCATACGTATTCCCCTTTTCTTTACATTTCTGCATTAAGCAGATTTTTTAATTTGTACACAACATCATCAGATGATGCATTTATACAAGCTGCTTCATTGATGGCAGCTAGATCCTGAAGTGATTTTGCGTCCCATTGATTGTAGTTGATGGTATAGACCGGAATTCTTAAGTCAGCAACGACACCTTCGATTTCATCAAAGCTATAGCCACGGTTGGTTTCACCATCTGATAAGACAAATAGAATTGGTTTAGCATCTGGATGTTCTTCCATCGCATCCAAAATCATTGAAGTTCCTGTCAACAGCGCATCATAAGTTGCGGTACCACCAACTGCCTTCATATGTGAGACCGCACCTTTGAAGTAAGACTTCTGACGCATATCAAACTTTTGAATTGGTACATTGATGGTGACTTCATCATTATAGGTGACAAGACCAATATAGTTATCAGAGCTAATGTAGTTGATACTGTTGATCAAACTCTTCTGCAGACTTGCAAGAGGTGCCCAATTCATTGAACCACTGACATCAGCAACAAAGACTCCGATAACTTCCTGACCTGCATCTTTAACTGTTTTATAAACAGACTGCGCACTGACGAGCGTATCACCACTTAGATCATTTGATAGACCTTTATAGTCTTCCTGCTGATTGAAACCATATTTCTTAGCAAGTTTAGTACCTTTATCTGATTGACAATATTCAGCGAATTTTTCCAGAATTTCTTTTTCTTCACTTGAAGCACCTTTAACGGCTACAAGTGGATTATCATGACGATAGCCAAATGGTACAGCAGTATAATTCTTTGACAGTGTTGAGTCGTTGATATAAAGCTGATATTCAAGGACGAAACCATCCAGAGTACCTTTATCAGCAGCATTACGCATCTGGACCGTACTTAAAGATACAAATGGAATATTCTTCTGGAAAGCTGTAAAACGTTCAATTGCTTCATCAGAAAGTGGATGTTTCTCATCATATCTCTGTAAGACACTGATGAGGAAATTCAAACCAGTACTTGATGTGAATGGGTTGGTATAACCCATGACAAATTCACCATTTTCAACGGCTTCAACTAAAGCTTTTAGATCCATATCACCATGTTGTTTAACGAAGTCTTTATAAGTGTTATTTTTCATAACGATGACAGCGGTATTGCCGACAAGTTTATCAGCGATTGTCGTTGTCTTGACACCATATGCTTCTAGCATCTTGACCCACATATCATTGGATGGACTGAAACCTGCAGGTGAATATTTACCAGTACGGATATAGTCCATAGCCAGACCACTGGTCACATCTCGTACCTGAACTGAGATCTTCTTGCCATTGATTGTATAGCCTGCTGCATTGAAATCTTTTGCCATATCACTCATCCAGCCATCAGTACCACTTTCAGCTTTTTCTGGTGAGCAATAGATTTCAGCATAAGTATCAGTTGCATGAGCGACACTGATTGAACTCTTATCTAAATCTGGCAGTTCTGAAGCATCGTCTGCTTTAGAATCATATTCAAGTGCCGAGCTGATTAAATCTGCCGTATCAGGATCAATGGATTTGACCATCTTTCTGACTTTCTTGGCAGCTGCATTGTAGGCTCTATCCTTAGAACCATCTTTGGATGAACCCGTTAAACGAATGCCCACAACCACAAGAGCGGCCACAACAATAATCGAAACGACCGTTCTGATTATTACACGTACATTATCTTTCATAATTAACCTCAATTCTTATAATACTCAATGTCACCAATCAATGATTCGATTTCAGCAACAAGACGGTTAGTCTTTTCACTGTCATCTGTATCAATAGCTGCGACTTCCATACCAAGTTGTTCAATTTTGATCAATAAAGCTTCGTTTAAGCCAACCAGGTCCTTAATCTGATTAATATTTTTTATATACAGTTCATATTGATCCATTTGCAGATCATCAGGAATATTATCATGACGATAAGCATTGGTTTCAATAAGTGATTTTAAACGCAGAAAGCTTTTTGCATCAAACAGCTGCATGCGAGTCATAATATTGCGTGTATTATCGAGCATCGCATCTTCTGATGCTTCATAAGCACTGTAGAACTTTTCAAAAGTCAATGAACCTTTGCCAAAACGATCATCGAGAAGATTATAAATCATCTTACCATTTCTCTTCATGCGCTCGAGCTGATCTTTAGTATCATTAATCGTTGAATAGAAGACTTTCTGAGCATCGACACTATTAAGAGCACCCGGATTCATTTTTGAAAGTGCATCATCACTGGTCGTGATTTCCACGTTTCTTCTTTTAACGATTGTGTGACGAATAATATTCTCATAAACAAATAAATCAAGCAATCCCAGACCACAGCCAATACTTAGAAATGATCTAATCAGACTTGGATCAGTAGGACGCAAAGCGAGTAATCCTGGTGAATATAATCCAACGATTGCCATCGCAATAAGTATATCGACTATAACAGTTCTTGATTCTTTAAACATACTATGCGCCCTCCTTTCAAGCATTGCCTATAGAAGTCTTAAGCGATTGTCTTCTGTATTTGATACTAATGGTACTTTATAAAACACCCCATTATCCACCATTTCATTGACTTGATCGACAAATTCTTCATAAGCGACTTCCTGTTCACCTATACGACATGTTGTATAACGCACGCTGACACCATTGATCCTGCCGGCATAGATAATATCTCGTTCAGGATTTGTATAAGTATCAACAGCTTCATAAGTGGCCAGTGCTTCTAACTGACCTTTGTCATCAAGACGACTGTATTCGCCCCAATAATGTCCCATGTAAGCATCGGTACAGGAAATAATATGTGTCTGATCATTGATTTCAATTGCCTGAGCACGTTGCAGCTCTTTCAATTCACCATCAATGACAGTATATAATCGATACTGCCCGCTGACAAAAGATGTCATCGGATTTTTAATAATTAATTCATAGCAGCCATCACCATTTAAATCGATCAGGCCAAATTCATAAAGTGTCGTATGACTTGACGTCAAATTTTCGTATGATTCCAGTTCATCCCAGTTCATATATGGCTGCTCAAGAGCGTTTTTGTAGACGCTCAAGACATTCTTTCGCTTCGATTGAGCTTTCAAATCATAAAGACGGCCACATACAAAAGCTACGATCAAACATAAGGTCATCACCACAAAAGCCACACGCTTTTTTCTTAAACGCATACAATCGCCCTCCTCTCTGAAATTCAGAATCTTTCTGAAATTATTATACTCTCCCCCATAGGAAAGAAAAGACTCCGTCAATCAGATTAAGGTAATCTTAAAGATTATTTGAGGAACGTGTAAGGACGTAAATGATAGAGGGGAATACCCGGAAAAATGACTGGTGTTTGCGATACATATTGACGATAGGCAGGGTCTTCACCATAACGTCCATCCTGCTTGATTTCAAGTCGTCGCGCACCACCAAGCATAATATAGACAATTGATAAATAGCCAAACAAGCCAATCAGAAGTTCTCCTAACGTTAAAACACCAAAGCCTGAGATAAAGACACCAGTCCAGAAAACAATCTCACCAAAATAGTTAGGACAACGGACAATTTTATACAGACCACTGTCGACAAAACGATGAGGAGCAACAACCTTAGCCTGTGACTTCTGATGATCAGCCAGACCTTCAATCAATGCTCCTGCCACCATGATGATAATACCAGCCACCAAGGTAAAGCCATTTTGTTTTTGCGACACCAAACGGAAACAAATTGGTGACACCTGCATGACATACAGAATAGCAACCATCAGCCACATGATAACTTTCACAAATACAGGCATACGATCACCACTGGCATTGGCTTCATCAAAAGTCTTTTTATAACTGCCAGTCTTAAATTCACGATAAAGCAGAAAACCACCTAAACGAATACCATATATAACTAACAGTAAACAAAGGATGGCCTCTCCTAATGTCATTTTAAACATCACCATCATGGCTAGGCCTAATCCTGCGACAGCCAAACCATAACCTACTGATAAGAAATAGATAAATTTATAAAAACCAATACTGGAAATAAGCAGTGATACGCCTACTAAAATCAATACCTGAAGCATAAACGACTCCTTATAAAACTAACTGATGTAACCTTCAAGATGATTAAGATGCATTTCAGCAGCTATGCTCTTACAGCCTTCCTTACTGATCAAATACTGATAAATGATTAATAGGAATACGGTCCTGAATAAACTTTGTCAATTCATGATAGACACCAGTTGTAGAACCATAATAATCATGCATTGCACGTTTATCATCAGTAACAGTTAAATTCCAGAACCCAAAACCGGCAACAATATTGTATGTGATTTGTTCACTAAAATAAGCTTCAACACGATCCAAGATTTCCTTTGCGGTCTCTGGTTCTATTTTTAATTCAAGTCGGCGACCTTTCGCATATTGATTATAGCCACCACCATATGTACTTGACACAAAGCTGACAGCACCATTACTGGCAATCGTCAGTTTTTGTTCAACTTCAAAACGAGGATCTTGTTCCTCATTCACTTTTTCTAAGTTTGTAAAGATTTTGATTCTTTTTAAAGCCATGATAGATCATCCTTTTCTCTTACATTACTTTTCAATTATATCACTTATAAGAGTACTTTGCACACTTTATCATTCTATTACAGATTACCAAAAATTCTTATATGATCTCATTTTCAATGTTTTTGATTATTTTTATAGTATAATAAAGACATGAATAGTTTTCACTAAGCAATAAAAATAGTTAAACAACACATTACATGTAATGAGGAAGGAGACAATTATGAGCGGTAAAGCAAGAAGTTATTTAGTTTTAGGTGTTATTTTTCTTTTGATTGGATTCTTTATGATCCTCAATAACGCTTCAAGAGTCCTGGCTTATGGAGATATGGTTATTGGATTCTGCTTCTTAGCACTATCTAATCGTGAAAAGAGAAATGGCGGTCAATAATCAAAGCCACTATTAATTGATAGTTATAAACAAAATAGAATCCCACTGACAAAACTCAATCAATGTGAGTTTGATCAGTGGGATTTTTTTTAATGTAACAAAGAATTATTTTTCGATGACATCAACAACTTCACCAATATAAGCAGTGTGGACATCGCCATCAGCATAAGCACGTCTTTGTACGTCTTCAGGCATAGCTGCTAAATCCATATCCTGACGATACAGTTTACGACAAACCAGTGTTAATCTTGCTTGTTTGAAAGTCACACTATTGTCTAAGAATTCAGGTGTTAATGATGTCTGAGCAACCTTATCACCATCACGGCCAGATACTGTACCTAAAACTGCAAGATCACTACGATAAGTACGATCATAAAAGCTGACTGTGAAATAGTCTTCATTTTCCATGAATTCATAAGTGTAACGACTTGGGCGCACATAAACAGTAGCCACTGGCTTATTCCATAAAGTACCTAAGCCACCCCAGCCAATCGTCATAGTATTAAAGTGATCTTTTGTGCCTGCAGTCAATAATGCTGCATCCTGTTGGAATGTATTTAAAATATCAATATCAATACGTTTCATTGTTTTGTCCTCCTCTCTATTTTGTATCAGAAATAAAGTACCGGAGTCAAGGAATATGCATAATACCTATAAACCTATAGTTTTTATATCATTTTACTTGATTTGTCTTTTTTTAGGTGCTATAGTGTGTACATGTAGAGGAGGAAACATACATATGAGTCAAATTTATAAAAGTGTCGATGCTCTAATTGGTCATACACCATTAGTGGAATTAACACATATCGAATCAAAATATAACTTGAAAGCACGTCTGATCGCTAAACTGGAATACTTCAATCCAGCTGGAAGCGTAAAAGACCGTATCGCTAAGCAGATGCTTGATGATGCTGAAGCAGAAGGCAAAATCAATAAAGATACAGTGATTATTGAACCTACTTCTGGTAATACTGGTATCGGTTTAGCCTCAATCGCAGCTGCAAGAGGTTATCGTATCATTATCGTTATGCCGGAAACAATGAGTGCTGAACGCCGTACATTGATGAAAGCTTATGGTGCTGAATTGGTTTTAACACCAGGTTCACAAGGTATGAGTGGTGCCATCAAAAAAGCTGATGAATTAGCTGCTGAAAATCCAAACAGCTTCGTTGCTGGTCAGTTCGTTAATCCATCAAATCCTAAAGCTCACTATCTGACAACTGGTCCTGAAATCTGGGAAGATACTGATGGTGAAGTAGATTTCTTCGTTGCTGGTGTGGGTACTGGTGGTACTTTAACTGGCGCAGGTAAATATCTTAAGGAACATAAAGCTGATGTCAAAATCATTGGTGTTGAACCTGAATCATCTCCAGTCTTATCTGGCGGTAAAGCCGGACCTCATAAAATTCAGGGTATCGGTGCCGGCTTCGTTCCTCAAGTTCTTGATACAACTGTTTATGATCAAGTCATCACAGTTTCTAATGATGATGCCTATGCAATCGCTAAACTGATTGGCCAAAGTGAAGGTATCTTAGTTGGTATTTCAGCTGGTGCCGCATTATATGCAGCTATCCAGATTGCTTCTTTAGAAGAAAATGCAGGCAAAACAATCGTAGCTTTATTACCTGATACAGGTGATCGCTACTTGTCAACTGGCGTATTTGATTAGTCATCCCCCAAGGATCAAAATGGGAATCATCTCATTTTGATCCTTTTGTTTTCAGATTATTCTTTTTGGTGTATGATGCAATTAAGAACTTAATCATAATCACTATAAAGGAGGATCAATTATGCAGATCATCGTTTTAACAAAATTAAGAGAAGACAGTCTTCAACAAATCAAGGATGCCTTCCCTGATGATACAATTACAGCTTTAAAAAGACCTATGACCCAGGCTAATGTCGA
>JAGBPZ010000080.1 GCA_017633115.1 Erysipelotrichaceae bacterium
AACGAAAGGCGAATCGTTCCATTTTAAATGCAACGAAAGATGAATCATCGCATTTCTAAAGCAATCAATATATAATTGTATTTGAAAGGGAACAGAGCTTATGAAATATATTGTATTATTAAGAGGTGTTAATATTAGTGGTAAAAACAAACTTGCCATGAAGGCATTAAAAGATGAATTAGAAAAGCATCAGTATTCTAATGTCATAACATATTTAAATAGTGGCAATGTGATTGTAGAGTCAGACAATGATAAGAGCACAATAAGTGATCATATCAGTTTGATTATCAAGGAAAAGTTTGACTTAGATGTACCAGTCTATATTACAACTTCATCAGAGTTAAAAGATCTATTAGAACATCATCCAAACTGGTGGGGAACGGATGATAAAGAAATATATGATAATATTATTTTTATAATGCCACCTGCTAAGTTTAAAGACTTATATGATGCAATTGGAGAACCAACAAAAGATATCGAAAGAATTCAAGAATATCATAATTCTGTTTTCTGGTCATTTGACTTAAATAATTATAGAAAGGCTAATTGGTGGAAGAAAACTGCAAGCACCAACATTAAAGACCAGATTACAATCAGGACCGCCAATACAATGAGAAAAGTTCTTAAGATATGTGATTTATAAAATGATATATAAGTGAAGTTTGATGGAGTATTGTGCACCAGAAAAAATAATGGACACTATTAAAGGATAAGTACTTCTTTTGACAGTGTCTTTTTTGTTACAATAATAGATATAAGTCATAGTAAAGGATGCGATAATATGAAAATCATTAAGGCATTATTTAGCCGACTCACGTTCATGGTTATTATGGCGATTTTGGAAATCGCATTTGTTGTATCGTTATTGATATGGTTTAGAAAACAGGCTATCTGGATTGAAGGTGTTTTGCGCATCTTAAGTATTGTTCTTGTACTTACCATCATTAAAAACAGTAAACATCTATCATCAGATATTATGTGGATCGTTGGTATTATGTTGTTCCCAATTCCAGGTACGATTTTGTGGTTGTTGTTAGGAGCTAATTTGATATCCAGCCGTACTTTTAGATGGATCAGTAGGTCAACGAAAGAATCACAAAAATACTATCAACAGGATGAGACTATCTTGAACGAATTATGCCAGATTGCGCCTGAGCATAAAGGGCAGTTCAAATATATCTCTCAAAGTGCTGGTTTTCCTTTCTATAAGAATACCGACTTTGATTATTACGGATTAGGTGATAAAGGCTATCCTGTCATGCTTGAAGAAATGCGTAAAGCAGAAAAATTCATCTTCCTTGAATATTTCATTGTAGAAGAAGGACAGATGTGGGGTGGCATGCTTGATATTCTTGAAGAAAAAGTCAAGCAGGGTGTTGATGTCAGAGTTATGTATGATGACTTAGGATCATTCTTTACTTTATCATTTAAATATGCCAAGCAATTAGAAGATCGTGGTATTAAATGTGTTCCATTTAACAGAATCAACCCTATCATTGGTATTATCATGAACCATCGCGATCATCGTAAGATTATGGTCATTGATGGTAAGGTTGCCTTTTCTGGCGGTGTCAATCTTGCAGATGAATATATCAACGTCAAAGAAGTTTATGGTCACTGGAAAGATAATGTCATCCGTATCAAAGGGGAAGCTGTCTGGTCTTATACAGTTATGTTCCTGACTCACTGGAATGCTTTAAGTCCACAAAAGGATGCTGACTTTACTGTCTTTAAAGTTGAACAACATGATTTAGGAGAAGAAGATGGTTACATTGCACCATATGGTGAAACACCACTTGATAATGAAATCACTGCTCAGAATATCTATATGGGGATCCTTAATCAGGCTAAAGACTATTGTTACATCTATACACCATATCTAATCATTGATACTGAATTTATCAACGCCTTGATCTTAGCGGCTAAACATGGTGTTGATGTACGTATCATGACACCAGGTATCCCAGACAAGAAACTTGTTTATGGTATTACAAGATCGTTCTACCGTCAGTTGATTGCAGGTGGTGTCAAAATCTATGAATATACACCTGGTTTTGTCCATTCCAAAGTCTTTGTGGCAGATGATGAAATCGCAACTGTTGGTACTGTCAATCTGGACTACCGCAGTCTTTATCTCCACTTTGAAAATGGTACATATCTCTATCGTTCAAAGAAGGTACTTGATGTTAAACAGGATTATCTTGATGCCGTTGAACAGTCTCATCAGGTTACTAAGAAAGAAAGCTTCCGTGGTGTCATCTATGAAATTTTCCAGGCGGCACTACGTTTGGTAGCACCATTAATGTAGGTATATAAAAATTGTTTACAATAAAAGAAATAAGAATAATAGTAATAGATTATTGTGAAAAAGGTTGAGGAGGCAGTACATGAAAGATTTAAAAGCTTATATCATGCAGAAATATGGTGGACAGTGTTCTTGTGGTAAAAACCATCAGGTTGATTTAGAAGATATCCTGATTGGTACTGATATATTAGATAGTATTCCAGGATTAGTCAGAAAACATGGTCATCGTGTGTTCCTGGTTTCAGATTGTCATACTTGGGAAGTAGCTGGGAAAAAGGTAGCCGCTATCCTTGAAGATAATGGTATTGAATATGTGTCATTCTCTTATGATGATGACCATGTCGAACCAGATGAAAGAGCAGTAGGTTCACTCATCATGCACTTTGATTTATCTTGTGACTATATTGTTACAACAGGTTCAGGTGTACTTAACGATTTGACAAAGATCTTATCTCGCTGGACAGGTGTTCCTTATATGATTGTTGGAACAGCACCATCTATGGATGGCTATGCATCAGCCACTTCATCAGTTGTTCTTGATGGATTAAAGCAATCATTAGATACGACATTACCAGTTGCAATTGTTGCTGATGTCGCTATTTTAAAGAATGCACCTATTCGTATGCTTCAAAGTGGTATGGGTGATGTCTTTGCCAAATATATCAGCTTAGCTGAATGGCGTATTTCAAATATCATCAATGATGAATACTATTGTGAAAAAATTGATGCCCTGGTACAGGAAGCACTTGATGCCTGTGCGAAAAATGCTGCTGCATTAGTTAAACGTGATGAAAGAGCTGTTGAAGCAGTCATGGAAGGTTTGATTTATGCCGGATTGGGTATGACAATGACAGGCTTATCAAGACCAGCATCTGGTATGGAACATTATTATTCTCATATCTGGGATATGAGAGGTGTTGTCTTTGACACCCCATTTGATTTCCATGGAATTCAGTGTGCCGTTGGTACTTATGAAAGCATTAGAGTCTATGATGAAGTCAAGAAAATCATACCTGACTATGCTAAAGCAAAAGCAAATGCAGAAGCATTCTCGTGGGATCAATGGGCTAAGATTATTAAATACTTCCTTGGTGCAGGTGGTGATTCAATGATCGCCAAACCAGAAAACAGAGAAAAATATGATCTCGAAGCCCATAAGAAACGTTTCGATGCCATCGCTGCTCACTGGGATGACATCCTTAAGGTCATCGATGAATATATTCCAACACTTAATGACTATAAGGCATTATTAGAAGGTATGGGATTCACAGAAACATATGAAACTCTTGG
>JAGBPZ010000081.1 GCA_017633115.1 Erysipelotrichaceae bacterium
CAGCTAAAGCTTTATACTTAGCATAGAGAGCATTATTGACCTCATTATTCATTGCGTAATAAGGTTCATCACCCTGATGCCACTTTGCTGGATATTCTCTGGTAATGACAGTTTTAGGCTGAGTACCATATTCGAAATGTTTATGTTCAATGATACGTGTATAAGGTACTTCATATTCATTATAGTTGACTACAGCGTTACCCTGATAGTTATCCATATCTAATACTTCAGTTTCAAAACGCAGACTGCGATATTCAAGTTCGCCAAACTGATAGTTGTAATACTGGTCGATCATACCAGTAAAGACAATCTTATCAGCTAATGCTTCATACCCTTCACGATCGTCAAAGAAGTCAGCATTCAAACGTACTTCAATACCATCAAGCATTTTTTCTATGATCTGCGTATAACCACCCATTGGGATGCCCTGATAAAGATCATTAAAGTAGTTGTTATCATATGTGAATCTCACTGGCAAACGCTTGATGATAAAAGCAGGCAATTCAGTACATAGTTTACCCCATTGCTTCTGAGTATAACCTTTGACAAGTTTTTCATAGATATCACGACCAACTAATGAAATTGCCTGTTCTTCAAGATTCTGAGGTTCACCTTTGATTTCCTTGCGTTGTTCATCAATGATAGCTTTTGCTTCAGCAGGTGTTTTAATATTCCATAAACGGGAGAAGGTATTCATATTGAATGGCATATTGTAGACTTCATCTTTGTACACCGCAATTGGGGAATTGGTGTAACGATTGAATTCCGCAAACTGCTGAACATAATTCCATACTTCTTTATTTGAGGTATGGAAGATATGAGCACCATAGCAGTGAACATTGATACCTTCAACAGCTTCAGTATAAATGTTGCCGGCAATATGACTGCGTTTATCAATGACCAGTACTTTTTTACCAGCCTTTTTCGCTTCATGAGCAAAGACAGCACCAAATAGACCGCTGCCAACAATTAAATAATCATATTTCATGTAATTCGCACCTCTTTCTAGTCATCAACATCATAACAACAAATCTCTTGATTTGTCTATAAAAAGAACTTCCACGAGTGGAAGCTCATCTTATAAATCTGAGAATAAATCAGCTGAATAAACACCTTGTGCAATTAAATCTTTAAAGCCCTGGATGACGACATCTTTATCTTCTTTATAAGTGACGCCAAACCAGTGATCGTTTGTTTCCAGACACTTAACTGTAACTTTACCTTCCTGAAGTAACTGACCGATATGAATTGGTAATAAGTATTCACCTTTTAGAGGATCAGCCAGGTTTTCGAAGAATTCAACAAATCCTGTTTCAAGTAAGTCCATATATTCAGGTGTCAGGCCCCACATGTTCATTGATACATTTGAGTTCACATCAATGACTTTACCATCAGCTTCAGCACCATCAGCTGTCTTTTTAATGTTGCTTGTTTCAACAACGTTAGTTAAATAACCTTCATCATTCTTTTCACAAATACCTCTTGTAACAACACCGTTATCTGATAATGTGTTTTTCAAAATGAAGCCAGCCATGCAATAGTCATTACCTTTTTCAGGTGTGTAATTTTCTAAGAATGCATGGATGTCTTTATAAGCCTGTTTACCATAATAGTCATCCGCATTGATAACGATGAATGGTTCTTTAATAATACCTTTACAAGCTAATACCGCCTGACCTGTGCCCCAAGGTTTTGAACGTCCTTCAGGACAAGTAATACCATCTGGTAATGCATCTAATGCCTGATATGCATAAGCAATTTCAACATTTAATTTAGCGGCAACGGCTTCAATACGATTGCCGATTGCTTCTTTAAAGGCTTCTTCAATATCCTTACGAATGATAAAGATAATTTTATTAAAACCTGCTTCAATGGCATCATGAATTGAATAGTCCATAATAATTTCACCATTTGGACCAACTGGTGCTAACTGCTTAATACCGCCACCAAAACGAGAGCCAATACCTGCAGCCATAATGACAAGTGATGTTTTTTGAGTCATAACAATACCTTCCTTCTCCACAGTTTATATTTCAAAATTCTACAATCATTATAATCAATAGACGTTCTTTAAACAACATAAAAAAAGCACTCTTTCTCAGTGAAAGAATGCTTGCTCTTATAACTTCTTACAATTCTTCTTTAGCAGCCATCCCGTCTTACCGCCATAGGTTGCTTTGAGCCATCCATTTGAAACTTCAGTAACTTTGACTTTCGCACCCTTAGGTACTTTCTTGATTAAGTTCTTTGAGAATTTCTTAGTCTTTCTCAGCCACATCATTTCTTTTGTTTTATAGTAGGTGACTCCTTTTTTCGCCTTCTTCTTAGAAGTTACTTTTTTCTTTGGAGCGGCTTTTTTCTTTTTGACGGTTTTCTTTTTGGTGGTCTTCTTAGTCGTCTTTTTCTTAGTGACTTTTTTGGTTGTCTTTTTCTTAGCGGTTTTCTTTTTGGTTGTTTTTTTGGTCTTTTTCTTCGTCGTAACTTTCTTCTTCGTTGTCTTTTTAGCAGTTGCAGTTATTTTCTTAGAAGATGTCTTTTTAGCAGTTGCTTCTGCTTTTTTCTTTTCTTCACGCATTTTTGAATAGACTTTATAAGATCTAGGTGCGGACTGTTTCTTACCTACATATCGGAAGATACCTGCCCAGCCACCATTGCCATAGTTCTTGACGGAGATTTCTTTACCTGAACTATCGCCTGCTTTTTTGTCATAATTCTTGCGTGCACCAACGCGTTTACCATTGCCTACATAGACTTCAGTATGTCCTGGAATCCATAAGATATCGCCATACTTAAGATGTTTAGAATTGTCTAAATCAATGTCCAGACTTGAAATATACTTAAATCCAGCCGCACAAAAATCACGAGGCATAGTATAGGTTGTGCCCATTGAAACCTTATAACCTGCTTTTCTAAAAGCCGTATAGACTAATGAACTGCAGTCGTGTTCGACGCCACCTTTTTTATTTTTCTGGGCTCTATATCCCTGTGAATAACCATTCTTATTATTGTTGGCGATTTTGACCATAAAGCTGACAGCCGATTTGATTCTGCTTGATTTCGCATTGACAGCACTGTTATGATCATATAACCCATTCGCGAAGACCAGACCAATTGCCAGAGCCAGGGCAATGATCAATTTTATTAGACGTTTCATAGTTCTTTACCCTACCTTTATAAGCATTAAGAAAAAGATAAGATAATTTTAATACAGGATTTTAGGGTTTTCAATTTTACAGAGGTAAAAATATCGGCATTTTCGTAATTATTTTTCTCTTTTTTATAAAACTGTGGTATTTATAAATAAAAAAGACCTTTTCTTTATAGAAAAGGAACCATATTTTTAAGAATCGTTTTTGTATTTATCCTAATTCGTTTTTATGAATATCGTTTTAAATAATTGACAATTCAACCTTTTTTAATTGCTCATAAGCAATAATTATCCTCCGGCTTAGCCGGAGGTTTTTCAGTTTCGGGCATAGCCCTGCTCTTACCAGCCACGTGTAAACCACGTTTCACTGCGTGCGGTCTTCGACCAACTGCCACGTGCTTTACCCTTCTACTTTACTGTTTTGAATGGATCGTCAAAATCAAATTCCAACTGCTCCGATTCTCTGTCCTCTTTCAACTGGTTGCGAATGTACTCCTGTATCTTTTTCGTATTCTTCCCTACTGTGTCAACGTAATACCCTCTGCACCAAAAACTTCGGCTTCGATACTTGTAACGTGCATTCGCCCATCGTTCAAAGATTATCTGACTGCTCTTTCCTTTCAGATACCCCACAAAACTCGAAACACTCGTTTTTGGTGGTATCTCAACAAGCATATGGATGTGATCTACACACACTTCTGCTTCAATGATGTTTATTCCCTTCCATTCACAGAGCTTTCTCAGTATTGCCCCTATTTCAATTCTCCTGCTATCATAAAAAGCCTTGCGTCTATACTTAGGCGCAAAAACAATATGATATTTGCAACACCAACGTGTATGTGATAAACTGTGTAAGTCATTATTTGATGACATTTTCGTAACCTCCTTGTATATTGTTTTTGCAGTTGGCCGACCGCAAAATACATTATACACCGAGGTTTTTTCCTTACCACTCCGCTAAAGCGTATCTGGACCCCCAGACAATCTGGAGGTTTTTCGTAACAACAAAAAACCAGGGATTTGACCCTGGTTTGACTTTTTATAACACCTTATTTCTTTTCTCTGAACATCAATACATACTGACCGCAGCCACCTTTAGTACGAGTTACTTTGACATAATAAGTACCTTTTTGAGCTGTAGAAACTTCTTTTTCTGATGTTGAGTAGAAAAGATTAATACCAATCACATTTGTGTTATTGTCTGCTTTACGAGTAATACTGCCAAGCTTTTTAGAACCACCATAGAATGTAAATGTCAAGCCAGCATTAGTACCACCAAAACCAGTTACCTGGACAACAGCCTGAAGTGCACGTTTTGTTGGGTTTTTGAATTTATACCAACGAGTACCACCAGTTGCTAAAACATAGCTAATCTTAGGTGTATCTTCTTTAAGTGTTGTAGCTTTTGATTTTTTAGATCCACCTGCATATGTAGCTTTAGTGAATTGATATCTGACTTTATAAGTCTTAGCTGCACACTTAACAGCAAGATAATATGTACCCTTTTTAACTGGAATACAGTTAGCAGCTTTGCCTGCAGCTAAGCTGAAGTAAGAACCAGTTAAAGCTTTTTTCTTACTCTTATTCTTTAAAGTAATTGCATAGTTTGTAGAAGAATCATTCTGTAAATCAATTGTCAAATAACCAGTTGTTGTGACCTTGATTTTATAGTAAGCGACATTGCTTGCAGAACCTAATCCTGTACCTTCAAAATAAGCACCATTACTTAAAGTACCACCATATGGATAAACTTTATAAGAAACTGTAACTTTACCTGTAGCGTTATCCTGAGTTCTTAATACAAGTGATGAGTAAGTCTTTTTAGAAAGATTAAATGTTTTTTGAACAGTAGCATTTCTTGTAAAAGTATTGTTCAAAACATTAGATGGTAGAGTTGCACCATACTTCACTTTCTTAGCAGCAGCTTTTGCTTTCTTAGCTGATTTACCTTTAACGAGGACAGCTGTACCGGCTGCATCGCCTTCATATTTAAGGGACATTTCATAATAACCTTTAGCCAAAGTAATGGCTTTAGGAGCTTGACCGTTAGTAACTGTGTAAGAGTAATTGGCAGCAAAAACATTAGCTGCATTTGCAGAAATCATTGATAAAACCATGACAATAGATGTCATAAAGGAAAAAAATCTTCTCTTCATAATAATAAAGGTCTCCTTTCTGTATTGCCTATTATACTGTCTTTCATCCGAAACAACAAGGCAAAAAAGTAAATTTCTTAAGTTTTTCTTAAGAAATTTTAGGATTTTAATTCGCTCACTAATGCTGAGCCGATAATAAGAACTGCGCCTAACAAGCCTGTTGCCGGCAGACTTTCATGCAAAATAAAGCCCGATACAAGCATGGCAACAACAGGATCGATATAACTAAGGGTTGATATTGTTTGTGCCTTTAAACCGTTCATACTGCCAAAATACAGTGCATAAACCAAACCGGTATAAACAACACCACAAACGAGAATTAAACCAATCGTTTTTAAATCGAATGGCATTGTCATAAATTCACCCTTTAACAACAGATAAGGAATCAAAGTAATGGCTGCACTTAGAAGCTGAATGATTGTCTTCTGATAGCTGTCAACACCTTCGATTTTCTTGTTGAGCACAATAATCATAGTATAGAAAAATGCCGCTCCCAAACCCAGCATAATGCCGCGGCCATCTCCTGGAAGTGGACCAGTTGAAGCAAAAACGCCTGATACACATGCCATACCAAAAAGTGCCAGCAATGCACAAATCATCTTCTTTACTGTCAACCGTTCCTTAAAGATCAAAGGCGATAACAACATTAATATCGTCGGCTGCATATAATAAGCAAGCGTCGCTTTGGCAATTGTCGTATAGTTAAATGCTTCAAAGAAAAGAATCCAGTTGATACCCAAAAAGGCACCATTTAGAATCATCCCCAGTAATTTCTTACGCTCCACCTTTTGCCAGTGATCACCTTTAATTAAATACACAAAGACAACCAGTGACAATGCACCAATCAATCCTCTAAAGAACGAA
>JAGBPZ010000082.1 GCA_017633115.1 Erysipelotrichaceae bacterium
ATCATAGAAGAATGCAAAGAAAAGAATATATTGGCAGAGTTCATGGAAGAACATGAGAGTGAGGTGTATCGCAGTATGATATCAATCTTAGATGAGGAATATATCCAAAGAGGCAGAGACAATCTGGCAAGAAGAGAAGGACGAGAAGAAGGACGAGAAGAGGAAAGAGAACGAATTACCGCCTTATTTACTATTCTTCTTGATGAAGGCAAACAGGAATTAATGGCTGCGTGTATCAAAGACAAAGATATATTGGAAAAGACACTTCAAGATTACGGATTGTAATTAGAACTATACAAATTGGACAATGTTTATACATTGTCCTTTAAATTATTGTATTACGTAAAGCAAAAAAGAATATTGACAGAGTTCATGGAAGAACATGAGAGTGAGGTGTATCGCAGCATGATATCAATCTTAGATGAGGAGTATATCCAAAGAGGCAGAGACAATCTGGCAAGAAGAGAAGGACGAGAAGAAGGGCGAAAAGAAGGTCGAGAAGAAGGACGAGAAGAGGAAAGAAAACGAATTACCGCCTTATTTACTATTCTTCTTGATGAAGGCAAACAAGAATTGATGGCTGAGTGTGTCAAAGACAAAGACGTGCTTGAAAAGACATTTAAAGATTATGATTTATAGCTAAACAATACTAAGAGGGACAATACGAAAGTGTTGTCTTTCTTTGTTTATAAGGCAATTTTAAGAAAAATTTCACAAAAATTATACCTGGAGTATAATGACAAAAGCGTTTACATTTGATAAACTAGGTGTTGGAAAATATTTAGAAAGGAAGAAAAGGTTATGTTGAACTTTGTCATCTATACAAAACGTATGAATAGCGAACCTGGTAAGACACTAGGATTGTTTTGCGTGCGCACTGGAATAGATGAGAGTCAATGGGAGTATTAGCACTCCTATCAGGTAACAGTAATGTACTTGACATGACCACTTATCTTTCCGGGTAAGTGGTTTTTATTTTTAACGAAGGAGGAAGTAGACGTGCTTGAAATCAAAGGAAAAGTCAATACCGCTATTGCATATGCAACAGTTATTGAATACGAAGCTATAGAACAGATCAGACGCATGTGTGATTACCATATCACTGAAGGCTGTCAGATTCGTATCATGCCTGATGTTCATGCTGGTAAAGGCTGCACAATCGGAACAACGATGACAATTAAAGATAAAGTCGTCCCTAACGTTGTAGGCGTCGATATTGGCTGTGGCATGTTTACGGTCAATCTCGGAAAAGTTGATTTAGACTTCGAATTAATCGACGAAGCTGCACATATGATTCCATCAGGTTTCTCTACATGGGATGAAATCAAAGGCGACTTTGATCTGACAAGATTACGCTGCTATAAGGCATTAAAGAATACCGACCGTATAGCTCGTAGTTTAGGTACATTAGGAGGAGGCAATCACTTTATCGAAATCGATGAAGCGAAAGACGGTACTAAGTATCTTGTCATCCATAGTGGCAGTCGTAACTTAGGTAAACAGGTAGCGGAATATTATCAGGATCTTGCTGTCAAAATGAATAGTGGGGAAATGGAGTTCAAAGCAAGACGTGAAGAACTCATTGCAACCTATAAAAAGCAGAAACGACAGAAAGAACTTCAGAAAGCATTGACTGAATTAAAGCAGGAGGAATTCGCCAATAATTTACCTAAGGACTTATGTTGCTTAAGCGGTACATATTTAAGCGATTATCTGCATGACGTTGAAATCTGCCAGGAGTTTGCGCGCTTAAGCCGTGAAAAAATGGCAGAAGTATTACTCGCTCATGCAGGACTCAAAGGAACTGATGGGTTCCACACAATCCACAACTACATTGATATCCATGAAATGATTCTAAGAAAAGGCGCTATTGCAGCTCACAAGGATGAGCTCGTATTGATTCCTATCAATATGAGAGATGGCAGTGTGCTTGCAAGAGGTAAGGGTAACCCAGAGTGGAACTACTCGGCACCTCACGGCGCAGGTCGCATTATGTCTCGTAGTGTTGCTAAAAGAGATCTTAGCCTTGATGAGTATAAAACTTCCATGGAAGGTGTTTATACAACATCAGTGTCTAATGAAACTCTTGATGAAGCACCAATGGCATACAAATCATTAGAGGATATTATCGATGTAATCAGCTCATCCGTCGATATTATCGATATTATGAAACCAGTTTATAACTTCAAAGCATCAAGCTAGTTCTCTTGTCGTTCTAGCTTGACGCTAGAACGAAGGAGATGGATTTTGATGAACTTTCGTTTACCAATCATCAACATGGAATTAACTGGACAGCGTATTAACGAGTTACGTATGGCAAACGGAATGACTGTTCGTGATTTACAGGCAGTCTTCGGTTTCTCAACCCCACAGGCCATCTACAAATGGCAACGTGGCGTATCAATGCCAACTATCGATAACTTAATCGTTTTATGCGCAATCTGGGATACCCAGGTTGAAGATATCCTGGTCATTGAAAATGACTAAAGGCCGTTAGCTCCCTAACGGTCTTTTATTTTATGTAAAAATGTATCTTTTTTATATTTATAATGATTATAAATGCATTCTTAAACAAATCTTAATGAGTTACCTCATTGGAACTTAAACAATGGTTTGTTAGAATGTAGGAGAAGTTAATCATTGACGTTGATGAGGAGAATGGAATTATGTATAGAATATTAGTTTGTGATGATGAAAAAGATATAGTTTCGGCTTTAACGATTTATCTTGAAAGTGAAGGCTATGAGGTCATTCCTTGCTTCAATGGCCAGGAAGCAATCGATGTCCTGCATGAGAAATCAGTTCATCTTGTTTTATTAGATATCATGATGCCTGTTATGGATGGAATGATGACTTTAAGACAAATACGCACAATCACTAATGTACCAGTCATCTTTTTAACTGCCAAAGGAGAAGATACTGATAAAGTATTAGGTTTGACAGTTGGCGCGGATGACTATATCACAAAACCATTTAATCCGGTTGAACTTCTAGCACGTGTGAAATCTCATTTAAGACGCTATATGCAATTAGGTGGACATGCCACTGATGAACATACCCTTCGACTTGGTGGTATTGAACTTAATGATGATGCCAAAGAAGCTTATTTAGATGGTGAATTGATCAACCTGACACGCACTGAATATGACATCTTGAAATTCTTGATGTCACATCCAGGTAAAGTCTATCGACCAGCCGAAATCTATTCTAAAGTCTGGAACGATGTGTCCATCGGTAATGAAAGTACGGTCGCTGTGCATATACGTCATTTACGTGAAAAAATCGAATATGACCCAGCCAACCCTCGCTACCTCAAGGCTGTCTGGGGACGCGGATATAAAATGGAAGGTGACGACAATGAAAAATAAAAAAATGTCCAAAGGATTAGGAATTGTCCTGTTTATCATCAGCTGCTGCATTGCTTTTGTGAGTATGGCTGGTATCTACTTTTGTGCCACATCTGATATCTATCAACGATCGACAGAAGCATTATACGAATCAGCCTCTAATGATTTGTTGAATATTTATTCTATGAATGCCCTAAGTGCTTATAAGAGTGATTTTTATTCGAGCAGGTTTAAACAATCAAATTTTGAGTATGGTGTCATCAAATTAGATCAGGATGAAGACATCAACAAAATGGATTTAAATAATCATGAGAATTATTTGTATTGTAACTTCGATCAGGATGTACCAAAAGATATAGCCAATATCTATACAACGGGAATAACAGATCAAACAGAATTTAATGTTTCATGGTCGTTCCTATTCAACGAATCGAGAATCTCAACACCAAATGAACAAGTCTTTTATGACATTGATGAAATTTGTCGTTATCAGTCATCTATATATGCCCGTGTTGGCAAGAAACTCTATTTGACTGAATATTATGATGATGAATTATTTGACGTCCAGATTCGTGACCTCAACAATAAAGAAATCAATCAATATACTATTATAGGTACAGAGGAACCTGCTTCTTTCATTAATGACAATCAGATCCTTGTCGAAGAAGCGCCTAAAGATATGGAAACTTATGCCGTTGTTTCTTTTGTCAAATCACCACTTGATACAACCAAAAAAGATGGCTTTGTCAAATTGAAACAGATGATTAGTATCGCTAAGGTGATGTCATATGTGATTATCGCTACAGCCATCATGTCAATTGCAGCAATCTTTTATTTATTGATTCGTCTCATTTCTGTAAGTGGTGTGATTGAAGGTGAAGACGGTTATGCTTTAAAAGGCTTCCAGCGTTTACCTATAGATGGACAGCTTTTAATCAACCTGGCAATTGTTTTAATAGGCGATTATGTTGTTCTGATTGCTTCAAACTTAAACTCTAAATTATTCTTAGTGACAATCGCTTGTTTCTTTATTGTCCTGGCTTTTCTGGGTATCAATATGTTGATGAGTCTGGTTGCCAATTTCCGTGTCGGTGGATGGTGGCATAGAACACTGATCTATCGTATATGGACGCTAATTAGAAAAATCCTTAACTCCATCGCTCAACGTCTGTCTCGTATGACAATGTCTAAGCGTCTCATCTTTATTATCATGGGCTTAACGTTAATTGAAACGTTCTTCGTTGTTCTCTTTGGTGCTTCACCATCAATCTGGTTATGGATGATGGTCGAAAAGCTATTCATCATTGCGGTTTATCAATATTTCAATAATCAGTGGAAAGCTATTGGTACAAGTATCAGACATATTGCCAATGGAGAACTTCAATATGCCTTACCTGTTGAATTACTTGATGTTGAATATCAGGCAATTGGAACAGATATCAATCATATCAATGAAGGTCTTGACATTGCACTAAAAGAGAAGATGAAAAGTGAACGTCTAAGAACAGAATTGATCACTAATGTCTCTCATGATATCAAAACACCTTTGACTTCTATCATCAGTTATGTTGATTTATTGGAAAAACACGATCACTATGATGAAGAAACAAAACAATATCTTGAAGTACTCTCCAGACAATCACAGCGACTCAAGAAATTGATTGAAGATTTGATTGAAGCATCAAAAGCCTCTACAGGTGCTATTCAAATGACAATGGAATCTGTAGATGTGCCAGTCTTGTTGACACAGGTCATTGGCGAATTTGAAGAACGTTTGTCTGCAGAAGGTATTACCCTTAAAGTCACTAATCGTGTTGGTGATAATGCGATGATAGAAGCAGATTACCGTTATCTATGGCGTGTATTTGACAATTTGATGGTCAATATTGCGAAATATTCTCAACCAGATACCCGTGCTTATGTCGATTTGACTGCTGATGATCAACATATCGTGATTACAATGCGTAACATCTCTAAAGAAGCCCTCAACATTTCCAGTGATGAATTGATGGAACGATTTGTCAGAGGAGACAGTTCCCGTCATACTGAAGGCAGCGGTCTTGGATTAGCTATTGCGAGAAGCTTAACGGAACTCATGAATGGTGAAATGACTCTTGATATTGATGGTGATTTATTTAAAGTCACTTTGACATTTGATCGTTTATAAAAAAAGGCTTACTGTATTGAATTTGATGCAGTAAGCTTTTTCATTGATCATTTGTGATCAATCTGAATGTTTTCTTTTTTAACCTTTTGTGATATAGTGACCAAAGGTGATTGACATGTGGAAAATAAGAGATGTAGAAATAGCTAATAGAATCATTATGGCGCCAATGGCAGGTATTACCAATATTGCTTATCGTAAACTGATTAAGGAATTTGGTGCCGGTCTGGTTGTCAGCGAAATGGTCAGTGATAAAGCGATTTGTTATGGCAATCAAAAGACAATTAAATGTTGAAAATCGATGATGATGAACATCCTGTCAGTATTCAATTATTCGGCAGTGATGTTGATACCATGACAAAAGC
>JAGBPZ010000083.1 GCA_017633115.1 Erysipelotrichaceae bacterium
AACCACCGAACCAAAAGGAACTGAGTTACAGTCAGCCGCGTTTAGCCACTTCGCTATCTCTCCACTGGTGCCGGCTAAAGGACTTGAACCCTCAACCTACTGATTACAAGTCAGTTGCTCTACCAATTGCGCTAAGCCGGCGGATAAATGGTGGGAGCTAACGGGCTCGAACCGCTGACCCTCTGCTTGTAAGGCAGATGCTCTCCCAACTGAGCTAAGCTCCCATTTATCTTGCTGCTACCAAAGTAGCATGCTCAATAATTATAAACAGTTTTTATTATATAAGTCAACAGGTTTTTTCAAAATTGCACATAATAATGTTATAATATAAACATCAAGAGGAGGTATGTAAAATGGCTCAATTATATTATCAGGGACATGGCAGTTATCGCATCATTAGTGATGATGGATTTGTGACTTATATCGATCCTTATGCCGGTAAAGGCTATGATGTGCCAGCGGATTTGATCATCGTTACTCATGAGCATGGTGACCATAACAAAATCAGTTTAGTTACCCTCAAGGAGGGTGGTAAAGTTCTTCGTCATGGTGATTTGTTTGATGGTAAATCTTATCAGACATATCATTTTGGAGATATTACTGTTACCGGTACACCTGCAGAAAATCGCAATCATCCAAGAAATAAATGTGTTGGCTTTATCATGAACGTTGATGGCAAGTCATTATATGGTGGTGGTGATACATCTTATTTCCCTGAAATGAAAGACTTTAAGGGACTTGATTATGCATTATTGCCAAGTGATGGTATTTATAATATGAATATTAAAGAAGCTTCACGATGTGCAGATTTAATTGATACCAAAGTCGCTATTCCGATTCATATGGCTCCGGGCAAATTGTTTGATGCTCGTATCGCGAAGAAGTTCACAACCAAAAAAGCGTTGATTGTTGAACCAGACACAACATTGACTTTATAAAGTACAAAAACCCCACTTGATGTGGGGTTTTACATTTCACCTTGAATACGTGGCAGAATGACCACAAAGGTCGTGACATTGTTGTGGGAAGTGACAAGAATACTGCCGTTATGCATTTCAATGATATGCTTTGTAATGGCTAATCCTAAACCAGTGCCGCCAGTTGATGTTGAACGGCTGGTGTCAGTACGATAGAATTTGTCAAACAGATAAGGAAGATCAGCCTGGTCAATCGTGTCACCCTGATTGATGACTTTGATTGAGACTTCATCTTTTTCTGGTACGACTTCAACTTTCAATTCGGAATTGTCATAGCCATACTTGATGGCGTTTGAAATCAGATTGTCAAAGACTCGAGCCAGTAACTGTCCATCACCTTCAACAAAGATATTCTGATCGCGGATGATGACAACTGGTACGATATTATGATCCTGGAATGATGGATAGAATTCATCAGTGATCTGTAAAATCAGCTCGGACAGATTGATGGCTGCCAAATTGATTTTAACTTCAGCCTGGTCAAGTTTCGTATATTCAAATAAATCATCCATCATTGTCTGTAAACGACGTGATTTTCCATAGGCAATGGTGGCGTAATTTTGAATATCCTGTACTGGCATATTACTGTTGTCTTTAATTAATTCAAGATAACCGATAATAGTTGTCAATGGGGTACGTAAATCATGAGCCACATTGGAAATCAATTCATTCTTTTGGTTTTCGGCATTGCGTTCAGCATCATAGGCAAGACGCTCATTCTCTTTCAGAATGGCACTTTCTTCTTCCTTTTCTTTAAGAATGCAGGCTAAGGCATTGATATTTGCTGCCAGCATTCCCAATTCATCGTCATATTTGATCTGACAATAGATTTCATAATTGCCATAGCTGACTTCCTGAATACGTTCACTTAAATAATTGATATAGCGTAAAGTAATATCAGTCAGGCGGAAAAAGAAAAAGATGAATAGAACGAGAATGATGATACTAGAGACAAGGTTATCAGTTGTGAAATTGGTGTGCAGAAATTTAAAGTTTTGGGTGGCATATAGAATGATAAAGTTCACTCCGTAAGCCAGAGCATAGCTGACCAGGACGTTGATCATCAGTCTTGCACGGAATGAACTAATAAACATTTGCCTTATTTTTTTGATCATAATTCGAATTTATAACCAATGCCCCAGACAGTCACGATATGGCGAGGTGTACGAGGGCGTTTTTCGATTTTTTCACGCAGTTTTCTGATATGAACCATGACAGTATTTCTTGATTCCTGTTCTGTTCCTTTTTCATGCCATACTTTTTCAAAAATCTCTGATGTTGAATAAGTTGTACCCACATCACTGGCAAGTAAAACAAGAATACGATACTCAATACGTGTCAGACTGACAACTTTACCGTCAAGAGTGACTTGTTTCTTGTTGACATCAATGACTAAGTCGTTGGCTTCAATAATACCGCTCATATCTTTGATTGGCTTATTGAAGACCTGATAACGTCTTAATTGTGATTTCACGCGGGCAACCAGTTCCATTGCATTGAATGGTTTAGCGACATAGTCATCAGCACCTTTAAGTAAACCATCGATCTTATCGTTGTCAGTTGATTTAGCTGAAACGAAGATAACTGGGATATTATATTTTGAACGAATCATTTCCAGAGCCTGCATACCATCAATCTCTGGCATCATAATATCGAGAATGACAAGATCGATATGATGTGCTTCGATGTCAGTCATCAGGGTTAATGCATCGTAACGTTTAACAACGTGATAGCCTTCTTGAACCAGATAGATTTCTATAAGATCACAAATTTCTTTTTCGTCATCTATAACTAAAATATTAGGTGTTTCCATAAGCTTTTCTCCTCATCAATAATGATAAATGACGACTTCAAAATAATCAACTTATTTTACTTGTTTTCTCGTGGCAGAAAGGCAGTATTCTTCACTTTAATAAAAATATATTTGCATTATGATAATAAATTTGCTAAAATATAGAAGGGCACCCATGGAACCTTCCTGGGGGCATTTTTTATTTTATAAAACAATTTCAATGAAAGAAGAGAATGAGTATATGGCAAAGTTTATATTTGTAACAGGCGGTGTTGTATCGGGCTTGGGAAAAGGTCTGACAGCTGCTTCATTAGGACGTATTCTTAAACAACGTGGGTTGAAAGTCTTTATGCAAAAACTTGATCCCTATATCAATGTTGATCCAGGGACTATGTCACCATTCCAGCATGGTGAAGTATTTGTCACCAGTGATGGCGCTGAAACTGACCTTGACTTAGGTCATTATGAACGTTTTATCGATGAAGAATTAAATAAGAATTCATCAGTTACTACCGGACGTATATACAGCGACGTTATTTCTAAAGAAAGACGCGGAGATTATTTAGGGGCAACCGTCCAGGTCGTACCTCATATTACTAATGAAATCAAAAGCAAAATATATGCGGCTGCAGTTTCAAGTGGTGCTGATATCGTCATTACGGAAATCGGAGGAACTGTCGGTGATATCGAATCATTGCCATTCATTGAAGCCATTCGCCAAATCCGACTGGATTTAGGCTATGATTCAACACTCTATATCCATACTGTCCTCTTACCTTATATTGGGGCATCACATGAAGTCAAAACCAAGCCGACACAGCACAGTGTCAAAGAATTATTAGGCTATGGGATTCAGCCGGATATTATAGTTTGCCGCAGTGAACATCATATCTCACGTGAATTAAAAGAGAAAATCTCTTTATTCTGTAACGTACCAGTTGAAGCCGTTATTTCCAATTATGATGTTGAGGTGCTTTATGAATTATCATTAGGTCTACTCAAGCAGCATATGGACGATCTTGTCTGTGACCATTTGCGCTTGGATGTACCTCCAGCTGATATGACAGAATGGATTGAGATGATCAATGTTGTTAAGAATCTGAAAGACCATGTCCTTATTAAAATGGTAGGCAAATATACACAACTGCCAGATGCTTATCTATCTGTTAATGAAGCATTGAAGCATGCCGGTTATCCAATTAATAGTGAAGTGTCTATTGAATGGATCAATTCTGAAGAGATCACACCAGACAATGTTGCCGAACTATTAGAAGGTGCCGACGGTATACTTGTACCTGGTGGTTTTGGCCAGCGTGGTATTGAAGGCATGGTCGAAGGAGTCCGTTATGCCAGAGAAAACGGTATTCCATTTTTAGGTATCTGCCTTGGCATGCAGGTGGCTTCGATTGAGTTTGCCCGTCATGTCTCGCATTTGGAAGATGCCAATTCAACAGAATTCAAACCAGATTGTTTGACACCTGTCATTTCCCTGATGCATGATCAATCACTTAAAAAACTAGGTGGTACTCAAAGACTTGGCAGCTATACCTGTGCTTTAGTTGAAGGCACAATGGCAAGAGAGCTTTATGGTCAGGACATGATTAAGGAACGTCATCGTCATCGTTATGAATTCAACAATGCTTATAAGCAGCAACTCGTAAATGATGGACTAGTCTGCTCTGGCTATAATCCTAAACGTCAACTTGTTGAAATTATCGAGCTGCCTGATCATCCATATTTTATTGCTTGTCAGTTCCATCCGGAATTTGCATCCAGACCTAATCGTCCTCATCCTCTTTTTAAGGGACTGATTAAAGCAGCTCACGATCGTAAGTATCGTTAAAATGATGCCCCTTGAGATTTTCAAGGGGCATCATCATTGAATAATTGCCAACAATTTGATATAACTACAAATTGAGGTGAGACAACATGGATCATAAGCGAAAAGGTATAATGTTTATCATCATGGCAGGCTTCTTTTTCTCTTTGATGTCTTTATTTATTCGACTATCAGGAGACTTGCCAACGATGCAGAAGGCATTTTTTAGAAATGTGGTGGCAGCAGTCATTTCTATTGTCATGATTATCCGCTCTGAAGAAAAGCTGTCAGTAAAAAAAGAAAATTATTGGTATCTCTTTTTACGTGCCTCTATTGGTACGGTAGCTTTGATTGCGAATTTCTATGCTGTTGATCGCCTTGGCTTAGCTGATGCCAATATTTTAAATAAACTCTCACCATTCTTTGCGATTGTCTTCTCATATTTCATTCTTAATGAAAGGGCAAATAAAGTGGAATGGATGTGTGTCATCATGGCATTTATAGGCGCTGTCTTTGTCGTTAAGCCTACAGGCAGCATGCGTTCTATTTATGCGACAGTCGGTTTTGCGAGTGGTATGCTTGCCGGTTTGGCTTATACCTATTTAAGAAAATTGGGGCAGCGAGGCGAACGCAGCAGTGTGATCATCTTTGTCTTTTCCCTGTTCTCTTGTGTTGCCACCTTGCCATTCCTGATTTTTGATTACCACCCAATGACACCTATACAATTCTTTTTCTTATTGTTGACGGGAGCAGCTGCCTGTGGTGGTCAGATCTGTATCACCATGGCGTATCGTTATGCGCCTGCTAAAGAGATTTCTGTCTTTGACTACAGCCAGGTTCTCTTTGCTGCGGTGTGGGGCTTTATGTTCTTAGGACAGATTCCTGACTATCTCAGCATCATTGGCTATGTGATCATTATCGGCAGTGCCGTCTTTAAATGGTATTATATTTTAAATATCGAAGATCAAAAAGAAATCAGTACAACCTGACATTAAACCTCCAGCAGATAATTGTTGGAGGTTTTTGTGTGACATTTAGACCATTGACATTGTGTATTTTTCGCTAGGGTTACAAGGTAATATGTGTTAAAATAGGGTCTATGAAAGGTGGGTATCAAGCATGAAGTTAAAAAAAGCAGTAATGATGGGTCTGCTCTATGATCTCGTGTTTGCTTATATATTAACGAATTTCACAGGTTATGCCTCAGAATTTGTCTATGGTATTTTACCAGTGATGTCCCTTGTCACAACTGCAGTTGGGGCATTAACTCTCGCAAGTATCTGGGTCGATCAGACTTTTGTCACACAGCGTTTCCATCGCGATGACAGTCTTCTCACGTTGCTTTGTTATGCGGTGGGAATTATTGTGGCAGGCATTTTATCACGCACACAATCTAAGATGTGGTTAGGCAGTTTTCCAATGTTTGCCCGTTATGCAGCGATCCTTAGTGGACTGATCTTGATTCAGTATATTGCCGTCTTCTTTACAACAGAAGAATTAGATCGTCGTCTATCCATTTTCTATATCCTCATGACCGGTATCAGAACAGCGCTGCTTGCAGCAGCGTCATTCCTTGCTCTTAACTGGAGTGTTTTATTGACACTTGTTGCCGTTGAAATTGCGCACTTAATGCCAATTGCGATTCGTCAGCATCTTGATATCAGCAAGACGACTTTTGCCCATATAAATGAAAAGATGGCATTATTGTTGATTTTTGTCATGACTAAGAAAATGATATTTGATATTGTTTTCTTCTTTATTAAAAAGAACGCTTTAACTGTTCCACAGTTATTGTTGCATATTGTCTTCCTGATAACGACAGCTTTCTGGGGTACGTTACATTTTGACCGTTTGATGAACAATCGTCGTGAATTAAAAGGTGCCTCAGTTATTTGTACATATATTTTTGTCATTGCCAGCACAGTCATTCTGGTTACAGGTATGGATATTTTGACAGAACCATTGGTTGAACCATTATTTGCGGTCAGCATCTTCTATCTATGTGTCACTGCTTTTGATCTTTCTTTGATCTTTGGCGTTCGTCACTATCATATGAAGGTCAAACACCGTATGACAGTCATCACCGGACTCGTTGTGATGTATCTGTTTGGGCTGAGTCTGTCACTCAAGTTTTTACAGAATCCAACCGTAATCTTATTGTTTACGGCAATCATGGGTGTTGGCATTGTTGCCTTCAGCTTAGAAGCAACCCGTCATATGCTTGAGTAGAGGATGTTATATGCTACAGGAAATTGCACCACATCACTTCAACAACGCTTATCAGCCTGATCGCCTGCCACAGGAACATGATTATGTCATTATTACGTTAAACAATGAAGTGGCCTTGACTCAAGAGGGTCGTTTACCTGGCGTTAAAGATGTTGACACTGATCAGTTGACTTATCTGTTTATGATTGACGATCAAGCTTATTACTATACCGATCAGGCATTACCATCTCAGTGTTCTTATGCAGCAATACGAGGGATGAAAGACTCACTGCAGATGTATGCGGCAATTACAGGTGTCCAGCTCGCAAGATGGTATCAAACTCACCAATATTGTGGATGCTGTGCCCAGCCGATGAAGCAGGATACAGTTGAACGTAAAATGATTTGTCCTGTCTGTGGTCACTTTGTCTATCCGCATATTGCACCAGCTGTTATTGTGGGTGTACGTAATGGGGATCATTTGCTTTTATCACGTCCTGCCCAAAGCCAATATAAATTTTATGCGATGATTGCTGGCTTTGCTGAAGTTGGCGAAATGATTGAAGACACAGTGCGTCGTGAAGTCTATGAAGAAGTTGGTTTGAAAGTCAAAAATATCACTTACTATCGTTCACAGCCATGGTCTTTCAGTGATTCATTATTGCTGGGGTTCTATTGTGATGTGGATGGTGATCCAACATTGACCGTTGATCAAAATGAATTGTCGATGGCTGTCTGGATGCCACGTAAAGAGATTCCGCTGCATCAGGATAATATCAGTCTGACAGGGGAAATGATGAAAAGATTTAAAGAAGGAAAGGATAAAGACAGCTATCAATAGCTGTTTTTCTATAGAATAAATGAAACGCAAACTTTACATCACCGATCTTGATGGCACCTTGTTGAACAGTGAGGCATGTTTATCTAAGACGACTTGTACGATTCTCAATCGCCTGATAGAAAAAGGACTGCCATTAACATATGCGACCGCCCGTTCACTTAATACGGCAAGTCAGGTAACTCAAGGTGTTCGTTTTCACCTGCCAGTTATTGTTCATAATGGAGTCTTTATCAAAGATCCACAAAGTGGAAAGATATTAATAATGAATAGCTTTAGCGACGACATCCGTATGATGATCATAGATTTCATCAGTCAGGACCTTTACCCCATCGTCTATAGTGTGATTGATGGTAAAGAAGCATTCTCTTTTATAGAACGCTATGCTTCTCAGGCACAACGCGATTTCTTAGCGACACGTCGTAATGACCCTCGCTATCATCCAGTGTCAACAATAGAAGAACTGCTTGCAGGTGATATTTATTATGTAACGCTTATTGATGATTGTGGATGCTTGAATGCTTTGAAGATGAAGTATGATGAAGATTATCGCTGTCTGTTGTCACAGGATGTCTATACGCCTGAATGGTGGCTGGAAATCATGCCCAAGGGTATCTCCAAAGCTCACGCCATTGAACAGCTTAAAGAATTAATGGGTTATGATTATATAGTCGTCTTTGGTGATGGCGTGAATGATCTTGAACTCTTTGATGTCGCTGATGAAAAATATGCCGTGGCCAATGCAGATGACCGCCTGAAGGAACGTGCGACCGACATCATTGGTGATCATGATGAAGATGGTGTGGCCAGATATCTGGAGGCGCTTTATGAGTAATCAGGAAAGCGTCAACCGCGCTTTAAAGCGATTAAGCTATTCTAAGTTTCGTTCAAGCTTTCATTTGTCTAAAAAAGAAAAAGACTATGTCAAAGTGAAAGGTATGGATGTCATTGAAGCCCATGCCAGAGATTTTATCGCCAAACGCTTAGCACCTGCCCATATAGAAAATGACGGTAAACAGACCCCAATGCGTGGGCACCCCGTCTTTGTTGCCCAGCATGCCTGTGGCTGTTGCTGTCGCGGCTGCCTTAAAAAATGGTATCATGTCCCAGATAATCGCCCCTTGACAGACAAGGAACAAGCTTCAATTGTGATGATTTTGATGGGCTGGATACGCCAGGAAATGGGTGAATAAGGCAAAAGTCTCACTTTTTAGAAGGAATTTTAAAAATTTTTTAAAAAATATTTAAGATTTTTAAGGAACAAATAATTTTTAATTGAAACGCAAAAAAGCACCTTATAATGGTGCTTTTTTAAATCTTAAGAATTTCTGAAAACCCTTACAAAAAATGAATTTTTTCTAAAGAAATTAAGAAAAACTTAAGAAAGTAGGGCTAAATCCTTGAAAAAAGGGTTTAAATATAGTATATTTGAGTCAGTTATTATTGCGATTATAGAGAACCAAAAGAAATGAGGGACAATATGAAAACAAATAACTTTAGATTAGTAAAGATACTAGGATCACTGATCATGTGCATGATCATTGGTATATCAATGATGGTTAGTACAACTAACCAGGCAGAAGCTGCAAAGGTTAAAGCAGTGAAAGCTGTACAAATCGCTAAGAAAATCGCGAAAAACAACAAGAACGGTTATAGTCAGTCAAACCGTACAAGAAAGAACAGACTTGGTGGTCATGAATATGACTGCAGCAGCTTCGTTTATACAGCTTATAAAAAAGCCGGTGTAGGTGTAGGCATGGGTTGCTCATCTACAATTAAAAGAGATTTCAAGAAAAAAGGTTTCAAATTTATCAGTCGTGGCGCAGCTAAGATGGGTTCATCTAAGAAATTACAAGCTGGTGACGTATTAGTCGCAAGTGGACACGTTGAACTTTATGCTGGTGGCGGTAAGATGGTTGGCGCACATCGCAACTACGATGGCAGACCTGGTGATAGTACTGGTAAAGAAATCAGCGTTTCTAAATATTACAGCTCAGGCTGGTATGGTGTATTACGTTACACAAGAGGATCATCAAAAACTACAACAACTGCAAAATCAACTACTACAACTACTAAGATTTCTACAGAAGAAATCGAAATCGCAATTGATGGCAACAATGAAGAAAACAACAATGCAGCTGATAAGACAGATGATACTACTTCAACAGAAACTGAAACTGAAGTAACTGATGGTGAAACAACTCCTGAAGAAACTAAAGAAGAAGAAACTGATACTCCAGCAGTCGTAGATGACAAAACAGAAGAATCAGATCCAGAACCTGCAGCTGCAGAAACTGAAGAAAAGACAGAAACTAAGAAAGAAACAACGTCTAAAACTTCTTCTAAATCATCATCTAAATACTCTAAGGGTACTTGGAGAGCAAACTTACAGATGAACGTAAGAAGAGGTCCTGGCTTGAAATATAAATCAATTGGTGTTATCAGCAAAGGTCAGACTTTCAAAGTCACAAAGGTCAGCGGACGTTTTGGCAAAATTAAATATAAAGGCAGAACAGCCTGGGTATCATTAAAATACTCAACTAAAGTTAAATAACTCAATTTAAGGTCCACGATAAAGTCGTGGACCTTATTGGTTTTAATCAATGCAAAATGTAAAAACAAACATGTTGTTTTCATAAATAAAAATAATTATTTACAGATTCTGAAAAAAATATGACAAATATGTCATGTTTTAGTACTATTTTATTATTGAAAAATGGGGTGTAGATAAAGTGCTAAAAATTGACTATCGTAGTGAACAATCAATCTATAAACAGATCACAGGACAATTAAAGTATAAGATTATGTCTGGTGAAATCAAAGAGAATGAACGTATTCCATCTGTAAGAGACTTATCAAAGGAATTAGAAGTCAATCCTAATACCATTCAGAAGTCATTTAAAGAATTAGAACGTGAAGGTTTCATCTACACAATCAGAGGTAGAGGTACATTCGCAAATTCTCGTGAAAACGTTTATGTTGACAGAGTTAAAGCCAACCGCTTATACAACGAAATTGATGTCCTGGTTAAAGAATTGAAATTTGCAGGTGTCAGCAATGAAGAAATCACTGCTAAACTTGCAGAAATGATTAAAGATTAATTGTAAAAGAACGCATCGTAATGATGCGTTTTTCTTATGGTATTTTTTATTGTATTTGATACAATATTAAGGAGGGAGTTGATTTCAAAATGTCTGTAATAGATTTAATGAAAGAAAGATATTCCTGCCGTTGTTTTTTAGAACGACAGGTTGAACCAGAAAAACTTGAAGCTGTTTTAAATGCAGGACGCATAGCACCTACTGCGGTGAATTATCAGCCTCAGAGAGTCTATGTCATTCAAAGCGATGAAGGTCTTGCGAAAATTCGTCAGGCAACAAGAATGGCTTTTAATGCGCCTGTTGTTTTGATGTTTTGTTATGACGATCGTGTTGTCTGGAATAACAAGCGCGATCCTGGATACAATTCAGGAGAAATGGATGTGTCAATTGTAGCAACTCACATGATGTTGGCGGCAACTGAGTTAGGATTACAAACATTGTGGGCAAGAGGCTATGCGACAAAAGATATTGTCGAAGCTTTTAATCTGCCTGAGCATATGCATTTAGTATGCATTATGCCAATTGGTTATCCTGATCCAGAAAAAGGAAAGCCATCACCAAAACACTTTGATCGTCGATCACTTGAAGAACAAGTGACTTATTTGTAGGAGGTTTTTTTAATGGAACGTGAAAATGTATGGAAACTGTATTCTGAGGAAGATCTAAAAGCTTTGACCAATTTATCAGAAGGCTATAAAGATTTTCTAAATCATGGGAAAACAGAACGTGAATGTGTCAAAAAGACAGTTGAGTTGGCAAAAAAGCATGGCTTTATCGACCTTAAAGATGTCATTGAGCAACAGCTGACATTAAAAGCAGGTGATAAAGTTTATTATATCGGAATGGATAAAACAATTGTCCTTTTCACTTTAGGACAGAAACCATTGACAGAAGGTATGCACATTATCGGCTCCCATATAGATTCACCACGTATCGACGTGAAACAGAATCCATTATATGAAGCAGGGGATATGACTTATCTTGACGGTCATTACTATGGTGGTATTAAGACCTATCAGTATGTCACTATACCGCTTGCCATGCATGGTGTTGTGGCTAAAAAAGATGGTTCAATCGTCAATATTGTCATTGGCGAAGATGAAGATGATCCAATCCTTGTTATCACTGATATTCTTATTCATTTAGCTGCAAAGCAAATGGAAAAAACAGGCAGTGAGATCGTTGATGCTGAAGACTTAGACGTCCTCGTTGGTTCACAACCATTAAAAGGTGAAGAAAAAGAGGCTTTCAAAAAGAACCTGCTGGCAGTGTTGAAAGAAAAGTATCAGATTGAAGAAGAAGATTTCTTCTCTGCTGAGCTGGAAATTGTTCCTGCTGGAAAAGCCCGTGACTGTGGTATTGACCGTTCAATGGTAGCTTCTTATGGACAAGACGATAGAGTATGTGCTTATTCTTCATTAGCGGCTTTTTTAGATGCACCTGAAGTCGCATATACATCATGCCTGCTTCTCGTTGATAAAGAAGAAATTGGCAGTGTTGGTGCAACTGGCATGCAGTCACGTTTCTTTGAAAACGCTGTTGCTGAGCTTCTTAATGTTTTAGGAGAATACAGTGAACTCAATATTCGTCGTACATTAAGCCGTTCAAAAGTTCTTTCAAGTGACGTTGCAGCTGGCTTTGATCCTTTATATGCAAATGTTTTTGATACAAAGAACTCTGCTTATATTGGACGTGGCGTAGTCTTTAGTAAATTCACTGGTGCAAGAGGCAAGCGAAGTTCTAATGATGCCAATGCCGAATATTTAGCCTGGTTACGCCAGGTTATGGATGAAGCCAATGTTGGCTACCAAAGTGCTGAAATCGGTAAAGTTAACGTTGGTGGAGGCGGTACAATTGCCTTTATCATCGCTCTTTATGGTATGGAAGTTGTTGACTGTGGCGTACCAATCCTGAGCATGCATTCACCTCTAGAAGTAGCTTCTAAAGCTGATATCTATGAAGCATACAAAGGCTATAAAGCCTTCTTTAAGGCCAAATAATGCGTATCGCCTGTTTCCTTTCAGCGTCTTATGTTGCTAAAGCATACCATGACGCTGCCTATAAACTTGGTTATCGTTTAGGTCAGGAAGGACATACGCTGGTTTTTGGCGGTTATCGAAATGGCACAATGGCATCAATTGCGGATGGTTTTGCCGATGCAGAGGCTGCCATCATTGGTGTTGTATCCGATGTCTTGGAAAACGAACGCGTCAAGCATCGTGGCTTACGTGAAATTTATTATTCTAAAGATTTATTAGATCGTAAGCAAAAGATGATAGAATTATCTGATGCCTTTATTGCCTTGCCTGGTGGTACAGGCACTCTTGATGAATTGACTGAAGTTATGACCGGCCATGCGATTGGTCAATCTTCACCGATTATCATTATTTATAATATAATGGGATTTTATGACCATTTAATTGCCCAGCTTAAGCTTATGGAACAGCAGGGATTTATTCACAAAAATAGTGGGAACCTTTATCAAATCGCCTCATCACCTGATGAAGTGATTGAAATACTCAATCAAAATAGCGAGGTATAAGATGAATACAATTGATACGAAAGTCATTAACACAATTAGAGGATTAAGTGCGGATATGATCCAGAAAGCAAAATCTGGACATCCTGGTACGCCATTAGGCGCAGCACCTATGGCTTATGCACTTTGGGATCGTGTTTTAAATATTACACCTGATGATCCTACATGGATCAACCGTGACCGTTTTATTCTTTCTGCAGGTCATGCATCAGCAATGCTTTACAGTCTGTTACATCTCTATGAATATCCTGTATCACTTGATGATATTAAAAACTTCCGTCAGTTAAACTCTCTGACACCTGGTCATCCTGAATATGGACATACTGTTGGCGTTGAAGCGACAACAGGACCACTTGGTGCAGGTATGGGTATGGCAGTTGGTATGGCAATGGCAGAAAAACATCTGGCTAGTATCTTCAATAAACCAGATTACGAAGTCTTCAACCATAAGGTTTATGTTTTAGGTGGAGATGGTTGTATGATGGAAGGTATCTCAACAGAAGCTTTCTCACTTGCAGGCACTTATAAGTTAGATAATTTAATCGTTATTTATGATTCAAACCATATCACTATTGAAGGTGATACTGAGGCTACCTTTACTGAAGATGTCTGTGGTAAGATGAAAGCCTTAGGCTTTAGAGTTTTGACTGTTGATGATGGTGATGATTTAGAAGCGATTTTAGCAGCTTATGAAGAGGCCAAAAAGACTGTTGGTCAGCCAACATTCATCAAAATTGAAACCAAGATTGGCCGTGGCTCTCCTCGTGAAGGCAATGCCAGCTCACATGGGGAACCATTAGGTGTTGACAACGTTGCAGAAATGAAACGTACTCTTGGCATGGATCCTGAACAGTTCTTCGTCGTTGATGATGATGTTTATGATCATACATCACAAAAACGTATGGCAATGGCAACTGTTAATGACAACTGGTATGATATGATGCAGCTTTACTTTAAAGTCTATCCAGAAATGAATGATATCTGGAGACAGTATTTCAATGATGATTATACTGCTGACTTTGGTGATGATTATTATGTCAAGAGCTATAATAAAGCAGTTGCTACGCGTCAGGTTTCAGGTGATATCCTTAACAGTTTCAAAGACAAGCATCCACAGCTTATGGGTGGAGCCGCTGACTTAGGACCTTCTACTAAGACTTACCTTAATGGTGAAGCTTTCTTTGGCCCAGACCATTATGAAGGCCGCAATATTCACTTTGGAATCAGAGAAATGGCAATGGCCGCTATTGGAAATGGCATGATGCTTTATGGTGGATTACGTGTTTATGTTTCCACATTCTTTACGTTCTGTGACTTCTTAAAGCCAATGGCAAGAATGTCAGCACTCATGAAACTGCCAATACTTTATATCTTTACTCATGATAGTATCGGTGTTGGTGAAGATGGTCCAACTCATCAGCCTGTTGAACATTTGACTATGTTGCGTTCAATTCCTAACTTCCATGTCTTTAGACCATGCGATGAAATCGAAACCAAAGCTGCTTATGAATCAGCTTTAACATCAACGACAACACCAACCGCTATTGTCTTATCAAGACAAAATCTTGATGTTGTTGATTGTGCCAGCCGTGATGCCTTAAAAGGTGGCTATGTCATTGATGAAAGCAACGGTCATCCAGACATCATCTTAATGGCTTCTGGTTCTGAAGTATCTCTCGCTATTGCTGCGAAAAAGGCTTTGAATAATGATAAGATTCGTATCGTCAGTATGCCTTGTCTTGAAATCTTTAAAAAGCAGGATGCGGCTTATAGAGAAAAGATCTTGCCATCTGATGTTGAAAAACGTATCGCGATTGAAGCCGGTTCACGTATGCCTTGGGGTGAAC
>JAGBPZ010000013.1 GCA_017633115.1 Erysipelotrichaceae bacterium
CTATGGCCTGCCAGTAGACAAGCTGATCGTTGGTATTGGTGCTGCTCTCAACTATGTCAATGAAGAAGATCCACAGGCTGTAGAATTACAGGCTAAGATCAAAGACTTAGGTGTAGTAGAAGCATTCAAGGAAATTTCAGGCATTACTGATGAAGCAGTCCTAGCTGATGTTAAAGCTGCTTACGAATCATTCAGATAATCTCAATTTCACTCCTTTATTTCTTACCACAGTTTTACGCAAAAAGAAAACCCTCGCAAGCGAGGGTTTTTGCGTTTGACTATTAGTCTGAGATACCAGTTTCAGCTTTGATAGTTTCAACAACTTCATCCATTGTGAAGCATTCATCTGCACACTTGTTAGCGAGAACTTTACAATCAGCATAGCTTAATGCTCTGATTCTCTTTCTCTGTGCTAAGATTGAAGTAGCTGACATTGAGAATTCATCAAGACCTAAACCAAGTAATAATGGTGCTGCCATTGGTTCGCCGGCCATTTCACCACACATACCAGTCCATTTACCTTCTGCATGAGAAGATTCGATTGTCTTTCTTACAAGACGAATGATTGATGGGTTGAATGGCTGATATAAGTAAGCGATTGTAGCTGACATACGGTCTGCTGCGAATGTGTACTGGATCAAGTCGTTAGTACCGATTGAGAAGAAGTCAACTTCTTTAGCAAGCTTGTCAGATAATACTGCAGCTGCAGGGATTTCAATCATGATACCTAATTCATATTTAGCAACTTCTACGCCTTCAGCTTTTAATTCAGCTTCAACGCTGTCAACGATAGCTTTAGCTCTTCTGAATTCCTGAACAGTAGCAACCATTGGGAACATGATATGTAAATCACCATATACAGAAGCTCTTAATAATGCTCTTAACTGTACTCTGAATACGTCTTCTCTTTCGAAGCATAAACGAATAGCACGAACACCTAAGAATGGGTTCATTTCTTCAGCCATTGGTAATGCTGGTAACTTTTTGTCACCACCGATGTCTAATGTTCTAACAACTACAGGACCATCAACGCCTTCTAAGATTGTCTTGTAAACTTCAAACTGTGATTCTTCTGATGGTAATTCATCATTTTCCATGTATAAGAATTCAGTTCTGAATAAGCCGACACCTTCAGCGCCGTTTTCTTTAACAGCTGCTAAGTCATTTGGAGAACCGATGTTTGCAACTAATAATACTTTATGACCATCAGTAGATACAGTTTCAGCATCAACTAAAGTCTTTAATTCAGCTTTGTAAGCTGCGAATTCAGCTGCTTTAGCTTTGTATTCTTCGATAACAGCTTCATCAGGGTTGATTAATACGTCACCAGTTAAGCCGTCTAATACGATCATATCATCATTGTTAACTTCTTCAGTGATAACTTTAGTAGCTACAACTGCAGGAATTTCCATTGATCTTGCTAAGATAGCTGAGTGTGAAGTTCTACCACCGATGTTAGTAGCGAAACCTTTAACAAGGTTCTTATCTAACTGAGCAGTGTCAGAAGGTGTTAAGTCTTCAGCAATGATAACAACTTCTTCTTTGATTAATGCAGGGTTAGGTAATTTTTTACCTAATAAGTTAGCTTTCAAACGAGTAGAAACGTCTTTAACGTCTGCTGCTCTTTCTTTGAAATATGCATCTTCCATAGAAGAGAAGATAGCGATGAATGTGTTAGCAACATCTTCTAATGCTGCTGCAGCATTTAAATTTTCTGCGTTGATCTTATCTTTAACCTGACCAGCTAATTCAGGGTCTTCAAGGATTGATAAGTGAGCATCAAATACTGCTGCTTCTTCTTCTGATAAATTCTTTAAAGCTGCTTCTTTGATTGTTAAGATTTCTTCTCTAGTTTCAGCAACTTTTGCATCATATACAGCTACTTCAGCTGCAGCGTCTTCAACAGTATCTCTAGAAACTGTTAAATCTGGCATATCTAACTTGTACGCTTTAGCAATAGCGATACCGCTAGATGCCGCAATACCTTTTACTTTTGTCATTTTGACCTACCTCCATTACTCATATTTTATAATAAAAAGGGCACAAAATAAAGAAAAATTAAGTGTTATTGTAAACGTTTTCTTAAGAAACGTTTAATAATTTTATGACTTAAAATCAAGATAAATTTAAACGATGAAAATTTACCTGGTACAAAAAAGCAATAAAATAAAAAAATAAATATAAAAATTTCAAAAAATGAAAATATATTTACAGAAAATAACCTTAATTTTATAATATAAGTGTAAAAAGTTTCACGAGATGAAAATATAGACGGAAAAAGAGTATAAGAAAGATTTAAGGAGGACGTCAATATGAAAATTATTATCACAAAAGATTACGAATAAGCAAGCCGCAAAGCAGCAGAAATTTTAATTAAACAGATCAAGGATAAACCAGATTCAATTTTAGGCCTCGCAACAGGTGCAACACCAATCGGATTATACAGATACATGGTTGCAGATCATGAAGCAAATGGTACATCTTATAAAGCTTTAAAGACATATAATCTTGATGAATATGTTGGTTTAACAAGAGATCATCCACAGAGCTACTACCACTTCATGAATGAACATTTATTCAGCAAAGTCGATATCGATCCAGAACACACACATGTACCTCATGGTGACTTACCAGTTGATGAAGCATGTGAAGCATACAATGCAAGACTTGCCAACAATACCCGTGACTTACAGTTATTAGGTATCGGCAGTAACGGTCATATCGGTTTCAATGAACCAGGTTCATCATTTGATTCTCACGTTCACTGTGTAGATTTAAAAGAATCTACAATTCAGGACAATGCCCGTTTATTCTTCGATGGTGATATTAATGCCGTTCCAAAACAGGCAATCACAATGGGTATCGCTGATGTTATGGCAGCTAAAAAAGTATTGATCATGGCTAGTGGCAAGGGCAAAGCTAAAGCAGTTAAAGCTATGATCGAAGATGAAATCAGCAACGAAGTACCTGCAACAATCTTACAGAAACATCCAGATGTTGTTGTCGTATTAGATGAAGATGCAGCTTCATTACTCACAAAATAAGCCCCTTTCAAAATTTATAAATAGATAAGCAAACCCCTTGGAAAAAGCTCCAAGGGGTTTTTGCATCTTAAGAGATATAAGGAATAATCGCTTTTGCGATTGCTTCAAGATTGTCCTGATCGCTTTGTGAGAAACGATCAAGCTCAGGTGAATCGATATCAAGGACACCGATGATTTGATCTTCTTTAATCAAAGGAATCACAATTTCACTGCGACTTTGCGAATCACAGGCAATGTGACCCGGAAATTGATGAACATCAGCAACACGCTGAGTTGTTTTTGTTTTTGCGGATGTACCGCAAACACCACGACCTAAAGCAATATGGGTGCAGGCTGGATGTCCCTGAAAAGGACCTAATACCAGCTCATTGTTTTTCATGAGATAAAAGCCAACCCAGTTGATACGATCAAGTTCATCATTGAGCCAGGCAGAGATATTGGCCATATTAGCGATGATGTCTGGTTCGTCCTCAATCAAAGCCATTAATTGATAAAAATTTTGCATAATTGTTTGCGTCCTCCCGCAATAAATTATAACATATAAACAAGCTCAGAGGTGGTATTATGAAAAAATTAGAACAGTATGCGATGAATCCACAAAATGATCATTATGAACAGGCAATCAGCCGTGAAATACCATTGTATAGCCGTGAATATGATATCCGTTCACCATTCAATCGAGACTATACACGTATTATTTTCTCTCAGTCCTATCGTCGTCTGCGCAACAAGACACAGGTCTTTTTCAGTGTCGATAATGACCATGTCTGTACCCGTAATGAGCATGTCAATCTGGTTGAATCAATCAGTTATACCATTGGTCAAGCTCTAGGTCTTAATACTGAGCTGACAAGAGCCATTGCGATGGGCCATGATTTAGGTCATGCACCATTTGGTCATGGGGGAGAAATGATTATCCGCCACTTATGTCAAAAGTGTGGCTTACCACCATTCTGGCATGAACGTCATGGCTTACGTTTAGTTGATGATATCGAAACGATGGAAAATGATGAACATCATTTGCTCAATCTTGATTTGACATATGCTGTCAGAGATGGGATTATTTCACATTGCGGCGAGATGCGTCAAAAAATCATCAAACCAAGAAGCGAAGCGATCGATTTAAGAACCTATCAGTCACCAGGTGAATTTGAACCTTATACTTATGAAGGCTGTGTTGTCAAGATGAGTGATAAGATTGCCTATCTTGCCCGTGACATCGAAGATGCATTGCAGCTTCATATCATTACCCAGGAGCAGGTAGATGGTTTAAAAGATGAGCTGAATCAAATCGCCCCAGTCTTTTCTTCTATCAACAATGGTACTGTTGTCAACTATTTCATCAATGATGTTATCAACAATTCCTCAAGTGAAGGCATTGCTTTGAGCGATAAAGCCTATGCCATAATGCATAAGATCATGGACTTCAATTATGCCAATATTTATATCATCAAACGCGTTCAGGTTCATACGAAATATGTTGAACTCATTATTAACTCAATTTACGATTTTCTTGCTGACTATCGTGATGCTGATGATTTGCTTGAAGCCTTAAAGAAGGATGAGGGCAACTATCCAAAGTTGATTGGTGTCTATCTGCGTTTCCTTAATAAATGTGCTTTAATTGAAGGTCATCCCCGCCATCATCGCTGTGATAATAAGATTGTCTATGATATGGCTCATGATGAACATGCTTTTGATCAAAGTATTATTGACTTTATCGCCGGAATGACAGATTCATTTTTGCAACAGGCATTCAATGAATTATTGACTTTCTAGCATTTTATATTATTATGTGTTAGAATAGCTTGAAGTGAAAGAGGTGGAGCTTTATGCCAATTAATATACCTGATGATTTACCAGCATCTGATGTGCTGAAAAATGAAAATATATTTGTCATGAACCAGACCCGTGCTACAACACAGGAAATTAGACCACTACAGATTTGTGTGGTCAATATCATGCCAACGAAAGTGGTCACGGAAACTCAATTACTGCGTATGTTGTCAAATACACCATTGCAGCTTGAAGTCGATTGGATTCGTATGGAATCTCATGATGCCAAAAATGTCTCTAAGGAACATTTAATGGCGTTTTATCATACTTTCAATGAAATCAAACATAAGAATTATGATGGTTTGATCGTGACTGGTGCACCAGTTGAACTGCTTGATTTTGAAGAAGTTGATTATTGGGATGAATTAAAGGAAATCTTTGAATGGGCTAATGATCATGTCTTCAGTTCATTCTTCATCTGTTGGGGTGCACAGGCAGCTTTACATTATTATTATGGAATGGAAAAGTTAACTCTTGATCGTAAACTGACTGGTGTTTATCTGCATCATACCAATACGAAAAAGATGAAACGAAAGATTCTTCGTGGCTTCGACTATCAGTTCTATGCACCACATTCACGTAATACGACCGTTGACGCAAGTGAAATTGCCAAGGTACCAACTTTAGATATTCTTGCCTCAAGTGATGCGACTGGACCTTATTTAATTGCTGAACAGGATGGTTCCCGTTTCTTTGTCACTGGTCATCCAGAATATGATCCTGACACATTGGACCGTGAATATCAACGCGATTTGGCTTTGCCTGATGTTGAAGAAGAATTACCAAAGAATTATTATCTCAATGATGATCCAACGCAGGAAGTTCAAGTCAAATGGCGCAGTCATGCCTATCTATTATTTGCCAACTGGTTAAATTATTATGTTTATCAGTTGACACCATATGATTTAAATGAAATTAAAAAAAGAAAGTAGGACTAAGTCACCAGAATTCTGGTGGCTTTTTTGTGATTATAAAAGCCAGTACTTTTCGTACTGGCTAACAGTGATGGCTGAAATAATAAATAAAAAGTGCTACATGCCCCACAATAAATAAAGGTATAGCGATTTTAAAAAGCCATTTTCTTGTCTTATGATGTTTGACATACATCGCCAAAAGGGCGCCTGGCGCACCGCCAAGAAAGGCAAGTAATAAGAGTGTGCGTTCGTGAACACGTTCCTGATGCTTGATGGCACAACGTTTGTCATAGCTGTAAGTACAATAAGTCAATAAACTCAG
>JAGBPZ010000084.1 GCA_017633115.1 Erysipelotrichaceae bacterium
CTTAAAGATTTTACTAAGCTGTACTGGTGGTTTAACGACCAGTCTGTTTGCGACACAACTCAATGATGGCGCTAAAGTTATGGGGTTTGATTATGAATTCGATGCCATAAGTTATACAAATCTATATGAAAAAGGCAAACAATATGACGTGCTTCTTTTAGCACCACAAATTGCTTATAAAAAGGCAGAAGTGTCTAAAGTCTTTCCACGCCAAATCGTGGCAACGATTCCTGGAGTCATCTTTGCCACCTATAATGTGGCTTCAACATTTGAACTAATCAAACAGCTCATGGCATCACATCATAAAACACACCTAAGAGCTCAATCGACTATTGGTTTAAAGAAAGATGTCAATAATCCAGGATTACTGTTGAGTGTAGCAGTTGTTCGTCATTATGATGAGACATGTATCCATTATCGTCTTTATGATCATGATGAGATCATAAGTAATCATCGTGTTGTCAAACCACGCTTTGAAAGCGAAGACTTGCAGGATGGTATCGATGCCATGCTGGCTAAATATCCACAGACAGCGATTGTCGGGATATCGGTACCAAGAAGTATCTATGATGATATTGTCATGCTGCCTCTGGATATGGCGACTGATCAGGAGTTTCTTGAATATCTCAAAGACCGTTATCCAGATAAATCCTTTTACTGGTTCAATGACGCCGATTCTTTAGCTGTGGGCTATTATGTTTCACAAAATGATTATGACAATCTGTCATTTATGTTTCTACCAAGATTGACGGATACCGGTGGTATTGGCAGTGTATTCAATGGTCAGCTTATTGTTGGGAAAGAAACATTGGCAGGTGAACCTGGCTACTACCTCATTCCTTTCTTAGGTGATGAAGTAGGGGAACTCAGCAAGACTGTTGAAGGAACAGCCCGTCTGATTGCGATTTCGCTTGTTCCGGTCATTGCCTTGCTTGCACCTGATGCCATTGTCATCAATTGTGTCATGTTGCCAGATACAAAACTGCTTAAGGATATTTTGATGCACTATTTCCCAGAACGCTTCCTGCCTGACTTGATTAAAGTCAATGCCCTTAGCGATTATATGCTTATTGGCACCATGGTTTCATGTGCTAAATCACATTATGAACATGATTAGATGTCTCCCTGACACTATTGTTGGGGAGTTTTTTATATAGGTGTATCGTCCATATAAAATGCTTTTTAGGCATTTTTAAGCCAATAAACTAAATATTGGAAATAGTTCTCAACCTCATATAGAATGTAAGTACCAAAAAGATGTGCTGACATTTTTACTGGAAATGTCAACACATTAAGAATTGGAGGTTGAGTCAATGAATTTATTTCAGAGAATGATTGAGCCAAAGCAACAAATCACTCATACGCAAAAACTCTTTACCGATAGTATGCTTAAAGCGATGATCATTCCACTAGTTATCGAACAGCTTTTGCAGATGGTTGTTGGTCTGGTGGATACTATGATGGTCAGCTATGCGGGTGAAGCAGTTGTCGCCGGTGTTGGTTTGGATACTATGATCTATACGATCTTTATCTATTTGTTTACCGCTATTTCAGCGGGTGGTTCGGTTGTTGTTGCACAGTATATCGGCAGCAAAGACCGTGACAACAGTAACCTATCAGCCTCCCAGATCTTCCATTTGGCAGGTGTGGTATCATTGTTCTGCATGGTGATAATGCTTCTATTTGGATCGGCTCTGTTAGAGTTCATGTATCCTAGCACCGAAGCAGCAACCATGGCAGCCTGCAAGACATATATGTGGATCGTTTCCCTGTCATTTCCTGCCAATGCGATTTATAATGCTGGCGCAGCTGTTTATCGTACGATGGGCAAGACATCTGTCACGATGAAGGTCTCTATGCTCGCAAATATCGTTAACGTGATTGGCAACGCCGTTGGTATTTTTGTATTACATGCGGGTGCTGCTGGGGTCGCATGGCCAACAACTTTATCCTGGTATGTTGCCGCAATCGTCATGACAGCTCTGTGTTTCAAAAAGGATCAGGAAGTCTGCATTGTACCAAAGCAAATGCTGCACCTTAATGTCAGCATGAGCAAGCGTATTTTGGGCGTGGCTATTCCTAATTCAATTGAAAGCACCTTATTCCAGGCTGCTAAAGTGGTCCTTGGTATTTTGATTGCTACTTTTGGTACATCTCAGATTGCAGCCAATGCGACCGGTCAAACGTTCTGGTCTTTAGCTGCCTGTATGGGTACTGCGATGAGTACGGTCTTTATTACGGTTATTGGTCAATGTATCGGAGCTGGAGATGAAGAAGCAGCTAAATGGTACATGGTTAAGCTGACTAAATTGTCTATCGTTCTTGCTTTTATTTGGAATGCGGCGGTTATGATTTTGACACCAATGCTTCTGCCTCTCTATGATTTGACGGCAGAAACTAAGCGTTTGATTCTGATCATCGTTGCCATCCATAACTTGTTCTCAGCGACGGTTCAGCCTTTCGCCATGCCTCTGTCTTCTGGTCTTCGTGCTGCTGGAGATGTCAAATTCACGATGTGGGCTTCCATCTTCTGTACAGTCATCTGTCGTACCTTCCTATCATTCTTATTGGCTAAGTGGATGGGTATGGGTGTAATCGGTATTACTCTGGCCATGGCAATGGATTGGTGCATCAAAGCTGCTTTAGACATATGGCGCTTTAGAAGTGGCAAATGGAGAAACAGACATGTGATTTAATATGTGTGTGAAGTTATAGGA
>JAGBPZ010000085.1 GCA_017633115.1 Erysipelotrichaceae bacterium
ATCAGTAACAGTTGCTTCTTCATCAGCTGTAGTATAATAAGACACCGTAAAACTATAAATACATTTTGAGTAATTTTGATAAATATAGTAATTACATCTTTGCTTACATTCATCAAACTGCCATTCAATGTAATCCCCTTCATCTTCCTTGCCAGTGTGAGATGTTGCTTCATCAAAGAGATTCATACCGTAATCTCTGACAGAGTTTTCATTTAAAACTTCTCTGTAAGTTATCATAAAGGTAATCGTTTCTTCTCGATTAACGAGTCCTTCTCTTATATAGGCACATGCCTCTTTAGTACTTTCAAAGGTGTTACCACTAGAACTAGCCTTAAACTTCTTAGGAGATGCATCTGTCTTAGCTGAGAATGATTCGTCGACAACATCCTGAGTTAAAGTTTGAGGATTGTTTTTAATTGTGTAACTATAGGATCCAGATGTTTCTTCTGCATAAACATGGATCATTTGTCCAAATGTGAGAGATAAAACTATTAATAGTGATAAAATCAAGCGTCTGAGTTTCATATCATCCCTCCTCCTTTGATTATTATACATTATTTTTTTGCTTTGACAATAAAAGAAAGCACTAGTACAGGTACTAATGCTTAATAGACTTCATTAATATAGCGCGATGTAATGTCGTTTTCATCACGTTGATTACACATCATATTAGTATGAAGGGTGACCTTACCTTCGATTTGTGCTTTCAAATCGCAATGAATGATAATACGTTTTGTATACGACTTTGCCAAAAGTATCAGGATTTCATTGAGATAGTCTTCTTTGTAGATGAATTCATAGATGTCAATTTCCTGATTATCTTCATGATAAATCATGTATCCTACATTTTGATCTTTCTGTTTGAATGTACAGATATTATCACCAAAAGCACAAGTGCGTCTTAGAATGAATGAATAATAGTCACGACTTCGAACAAAGTAATCAGTGAATCTACTGACATATTCGTTATAGAGTTCATCAATGTGACGTCTGTCACTAGAAAGCATGAGCGATGTTGTACCTTCATAAGCGCGTTTATTCAGTTTGATGACCTGCTGCTGATGTGAGGTATCAAATCCAAATCCCCTGTAGATATCAGGGACATATGCTTGAAGATAAATGCGTTTACCGGCATAATCATCGAGCACTTTTTTCAAAAGACGTCCCATAACACCCTGTCCTTCATAGCGTCGATCAGTGGATACACCAAAAATGAAATAAGAGTCTTCATGATTTTTAACTTTAAAAGGTTCTATCTGAATGGCACAAATGACGTGACCACGATACTTGGTGACATAGGTATTATCTGTACGATAACGATGTCTAAAGCAGAAATCTGTTGAACGCTCATCCTCATCTTCAAAACGATCCAACCATAATCGTCTAATGTCATCATAGTCAGTTGCTGTCGCTTTTCCCATAGAAGACCAGTTTCTGAAGATACGATATTTTTCAATCATAAAGGCTGGATGTAATCTCTTCTTAGAAATACGCAGATTTTCAAGTCCCATATCTTCTTCTCTGTTGACATATTCATAATTTGGATATTCATGTTCGAGAAATTCTTTAAGAATTGCTGGATAGAGTCCCCTAATGGTCTTATCCGCTTTTTCAACATGAATTTGGATTGTATTATGTTTAAGCGGTGAAGCAATAATAAAAGCTTTTAATTCGTTCTTAATGAAAATCCCACCAAGTTTGATATCAAGTAAATGATTACTAGAAAGAAGATACAAAATACCATGGACTTCAGAAGTAATTGACTTGGTTGCTTCACGGTCAGTTTCCCATTTTGTCAGACACCCGAGAATAGTGAAGAAATCATCATCAATACTTAATTCACGATATTCATAATCAGGATAACTCTTAAGAAAAGCATTGTAATGGTTACGTCTCTTCTGCATCTTTTTACCTGATAATGTCATCAGCATATTTTTATCGTAAACGTAATCATCTAAATCACGTGTGCGCTCGTAAATGAACTCACCTGGCATGATTTTTTTGAGTACATTAACAAATGAAGGCACAGCACAATCAATCATAAATGATATCTTTTCACGTTTGGAATAATCAATCATGAAACGTATAGCTTCTTCGTAATATTCTGGAGAAGTGAACGGCATTGCCCAATAACGTGTACCTTCAAAATGATGGAGCATGACACAAAAATGGTCATGAATTTCGTAATCAATATGATATTCATGATTCCACATCATCATGGTGACGAAATTAGAGTTATAGCCTTCATAATCTGCCATGTCTAAATATGGTTTTATTTTTTCATAATCTGTTAACAGTAGTGGCTGCATAAATTATTCTCCGAGGATTTTGTTGATGAATTGTTTGGCAACACGTCCAGTAAAACCACCATTTCGGATTTCCCATTCAAGAGCTCTCGCATGGAGAGTTTCCTGATCCATATCAATGTTGTACTGTTTAGCCAGTCCATCAACAATCGAAAGAAAGTCTTTGCGATTTGGACGCATGTAAAGAATCTGGAGACCAAAACGTGAGACAAGAGATGTCTTTTCCTGAATCGTATCATTCTTATTGATTTCATCAGTATTACGTTCATTCCAGGTTTCTTTAATGAGATGTCTGCGGTTACTTGTTGCATAAATCAGGATATTATCAGGTTTCTTTTCAAGACCACCTTCAATAACCGCTTTAAGATATTTATATTCAGTTTCATATTCTTCGAATGATAAGTCATCCATGAAAATAATGAACTTATAGTTACGATTCTGTAATTCATTGATGACATATGGTAACTGCTGAAATTGATGTTTATAGATTTCAATCATTCTTAAGCCATCTTTGTAGTAGCGGTTCAATAAGGCTTTGATACTTGAAGATTTGCCAGTACCATTATCACCATATAAGAGAACATTGTTAGCCTTTTTGCCTTTTAAGAAAGCTTCAGTATTGGCAGTTAACTGTTGCTTGTGTGATTCATAACCAATAAGTTGTTCAAGAGTATTATCATCGATATGTGTGATTGGAACGATTTTATTTTCATCATCTAATCTAAAAGCTTTATTGAGACCATAGCGTCCCACACCATAACGACCATAATGTTGTAATAAAATTGAATAGAATTCATCAACAGTTGTTGCTGATGCAAGACTATTCTGTAATTCAGAAAGTAAATCAAAGATTTCTTTATTGATAATCGGGCGAGAATGCATATAGTCACTGACAATAGCTTTATTATCAAATGTTAAATCATTGAGGTCATTTTTGTATAAATCAAAGAAATAAGAAAGATCATGCATGACCAATGTCTTTAATTGTGCAGGGACGTCGACATTACGTTCTAGCGATAATGAAAAGGCATTTTCGTGCATAGCGAGTAAATAGGTCAGCAATGACTGAATAAGATGATCATGAAGATCATAAGCTTCAGCCACACGTAATAATGAAGCCATAAAACGGTGTTGAATGACATCGTTGTTTAAATAGTTGATATCTTCAAGGATTTGATCAATCACTGGGTCCTGTGTAATCTGATCATAAACTAATAGTTCTTCTTTATACATTTCTCTTTCCCCCTAATGAAAAAGACGAATTGATCGTCTTTTTTTAGTTTTTAAAGCTATGAATTGGAGCCGGAATACGGCCACCACGTTCGATGAATTCATCACATGAATATTGGTTGACAGGCATAATAGGCGCATAACCTAAAAGTCCACCAAATTCAACTGTTTCACCAATACCTTTACCAACAACAGGAATAACGCGAACAGCTGTTGTTTTAGCATTGATCATGCCTATCGCCATTTCATCGGCAATAATTCCTGCAATCGTTGTTGACTTTGTATGTCCCGGAATCGCAATCATATCAAGTCCAACCGAACATACACATGTCATTGCTTCTAATTTTTCTAAAGTCAAAGCACCATCATTGACAGCTCTGATCATTCCCTGATCTTCACTGACGGGAATAAAAGCACCAGATAGACCACCAACATAAGAAGAAGCCATAACGCCACCCTTCTTGACCTGGTCGTTTAAGATGGCAAGGGCTGCTGTTGTACCTGGCGCACCGGTACGTTCTAGTCCCATACTTTCAAGGCAGTCAGCTATACTATCACCAACAGCAGGTGTAGGTGCTAATGATAAATCAATGATTCCAAAAGGAATATGGAGAGCTTCACTTGCTTCCATAGCGACAAGCTGACCAACACGGGTGATCTTAAAGGCAGTCTTTTTGATGATTTCACAAAGTTCACCAAAGTCTTTGCCACGTGCATGCTTGATGGCTTCATGCATAACACCAGGACCACTGACACCAACATTAATAATAGCATCGCTTTCGCTGACACCATGGAAAGCACCGGCCATAAATGGGTTGTCATCAGGTGCATTACAGAATACTACGAGTTTCGCACATCCGATAGATTCCTGATCTTTAGTATATTCAGCTGTCTTTTTGATAATGTCACCTAATAACTTAATGGCATCCATATTGATACCTGTTTTAGTGGAGCCAACATTGACACTTGAACAAACAAAATCAGTGACTGACATTGCTTCTGGAATAGATTCAATCAATAGACGGTCAGCTTTTGTCATTCCTTTAGAAACAATTGCTGAATAACCACCAATAAAATTGACACCTAGTTTTTTGGCACATATATCTAGTGTTTTAGCGATTTCAACATAGTCTTTTGTGGAATGACAGCAAGCACCACCAATAATTGCGATTGGCGTGACAGAAATACGTTTATTGACAATTGGAATGCCATATTTCTTTTCGATTGATTCTCCTGTTGATACTAAGTCTCTGGCAATTCGCATGATTTTACTATAAATATTGTCACATGTTTTTGTCAGTGAAGAATCAATACAATCTAATAAACTGATACCAATTGTAATCGTACGGACATCGAGGTTCTGATTTTCAATCATTTGATTGGTTTCATTAACTTCATAAATATTAATCATAAATGTCCCTCTTATAAACGATGCATTTTATTGAAAATATCTTCATGCTGAAGTTTGATGCTGACACCGATGTCTTCACCTAATTGAGCCATTTCAGTTGTTAATACATTGAATTCTTTAGTTGAACGTGATGTATCAACAATCATCATCATTGTAAAATAACCAGAAATGATTGTTTGTGAAATATCAAGAATATTGACGTTTGTATCAGCGAGATAAGTACAGACCTTTGCGATAATACCTACCTGGTCAGAACCAACTACTGTAATAATACCTTTCTCCATGATCAAAACCTCCTTAATGCGTTCTCATTATAACAAACCACATCTATATTTGAAAGTAAAATGACATAAAAAAAGAACCGGTTTCCCGGTTCGATTTTTAGTTTGGTTAATTAGCCAATCATCTTTTCTGCAACAGCAAGAACTTTAGCACCATTCATTGTGCCATAGTCTCTCATATCGATAACGTCAACTGGGATAGGACCAGCTTTTCTTTCGTTAGCCATTTTCTGAATAGCGTTTTTCTGGAATCTAACCTGTGGGCCAAGTAAGATGCAGTCAACTTCTTCTAATACTCTTGGTGCATCAGAGAATGGTAATGCAAAGATTTTTCTGTCTAAACCCTGTTCTTTAGCAGCAGCTTCCATTTTAGTAACTAATAAGCTAGTAGACATACCTGCTGAACATACTAATAAAATAGTTTTCATTCGTTATTACTCCTTTTTTTGATTTCTGAAATAATTATACAAATTTTTCTGTAAAATGTAAACACTTTCCCTTAATAAAATGGCAATTCAAAAAGTCAATTGAATGCCTTTATTTATGCTATAATAAAGCCATAAAGATGAAAGAAGTTGAGAAAATGGTAAAGATTTTAGTACTTAGTGATACTCATTATGAAAATGATATAATGACTGATATTGTCAAACATTACGAAGGTAAAGTCGACTATATGATCCATTGTGGCGATTCTTCACTTGATTGTGATGATCCTTTAATGGCTCCTTTCGATGTTGTGGTTAAAGGTAATCATGATTATGACGATTATCCGCGTTTTGTCGTACTAGACCATATTTTTATTACTCACGGGCATTTCTTTGACATCTATCACGGTTATAAGAAGCTTATTGATCAATGCCATCAATATGACTGTTTCATTTGCCTTCATGGTCATACCCATGTTGCAACCTATAACATTATTGACAACATCCACTTCATTAATCCCGGCAGTGTCATGATGAATCGTGGTGAATATGGCTATGGTACCTATGTCATTCTGACAATAGATGGTCATGATGTTCAAGTAGATTATCATCATCATGTGACTCATGAGATCGTCACTGAAGAAGTCTTAAAAGATGGCAAACGTATGATGGAAGAAATCAATGCGTTGATGAAAAAAATAGATGCCCAAATGGCAAAACTCAATTATGATTAGATGTGCGTTGGCACATCTTTTTTTGCAAAAGAAAAAAGAAGCATTTGCCCCTTGCTTCTTCCCTCTATTCATCGCTATAAGAATTTTGTTCTTCCAGACGCTTACGTTTATATTCGATAATAAACATGACTTCTTTAAGATCATCTTCAGGTAATTCTGATAGAAGTCTCGCGATATTCGCAATATTATAGTAGTCATATTTCTTACCGCTCATAATTTCTTCAACACTTCGACCATAGAGTCTAGACAAAATGCGAAGTTCCCCAACAGTAACATCTCTTTTACCATTCTCAATATCAGAGATAGCTGAATGTGGAACGTTTAATTTTGCTGCAACTTGTTTCTGGGTAAGGTGTGTGAAATTTCGATAAGCTTTTAGTCTTTGTGCTAATTCTAAATCTAATGCCATTGACTTATATCCTCCATATTCCCTTGAAATAAGTATAACACAGTGAATATTGTAATGCAATTTTAGATTTTAAAAAATTATGTTTCAAAATTCTATAAAAATATGGTATTTTATTCTAAATTATTTTTATGATATATCTTAAGTATTGACTCCGCCTGTTTACTATTTTCCGTAGTCAAAATAATAACTGAAGGCAAATTTTTAGTCATTGGTATTTGTCGTATAGACTTGTTAAGGATGTGCATGCGGCAATGTTCATCGGTCTTAATTGGATAATAAGCACCTTTATGATCAATCAGCTGATATTTATGCTTTTGACACTGACCACAATGTGGTCTTTTTTCTTTGAAGTAATGCTGAGAAATGACACAATGTTCACTGATCATATTCTCGTCACGACCATAAACAATTTCATATACATCACTATACTGATTAATCTTAACGATATGGTCATGATCACACTCATAAGAAATGATTGCTGGATGCGCAAAAGCAGATGAAGTATAGCTATTGATTACATTGAAACCAGTACCAATAATAATATCTCTATCCTTCAGTTTTTCATACATACTGAATTCATTGACGATAAAACGGTAATCATTTTCAGTTAAACGACATAATGCTTTATAATCTCCTGCTCTTACAATACGTGGCAATACGAAACCAGGTTGCTGATTAAAAGCGGCGAAACAATCTAAACATTTATTGAGTATACGGGCATCATAAGAAATATATGTCTTAAAACCTTCACTTAAGGCAATCTTTAATTGTTCAATAGTTGAAACGATGACAATTGTTTCTAAAGTTTTATCGCTTTTATAAGGTGCTTTTAAAGTGATGTCGTCACTTGGCTTATGAATAATTTTATGGGCAAATTCATCATCAAATTCTTGAATAATATTACGACGCATTTCATTAACTATTTTAATTGGTACAAAACCATTTTCATCTCCTGTGACATCAATTATTCCAGGATGATAAATTGTACCACCCATTTTCTTTAACTGCTGAATAAGACGTTCCTTGCTTGTTGGCTGCTTGGAGGCTTCTTCTATTGGTGTATCATCAATGATTGTTTTTATTGAGCCGTCAACAGTACCAGTGAGCTTCATAGGTTTTCCAATTTCAATATCAAGAGTCAAATCCATCATTCTAAAAGTATGCGGTTCATTGATATAACCTTGCAGACGTTTAATCGTATCAACTGACACTGTCTTTCTGACGTTTCCTTTATAGACTGGCTGATTGAATTCGATATCAACAATATCACCCTTTTGTGCACTGTTGACAAGTTTACCTTTGATCATCATTTTGTTGACTGGTCTTCCGGCATCGATTTCTTCAAATAGTATTGAATCACCTTGCTTTAAATCGCCATTTAACTTGATTCTAACTGTTTTAAATTTTTTTGAATAACTGATAGCCTGACCAATAATAATGCCATGATGGCCACTAAAATCGCCTGCTACGATTCGTGGATCATTAAATATCCAACCCGTTGTATAATCGCGGTTAAACATTTGTTTCAAGTCTAAGATATCTTGAGGTTGAGGCTCTTTATGATCGATTGCGTTGCGATATGTACGTACTGCTGCAGCAACATATTCTGGCTTTTTCATACGCCCTTCTATTTTGAACGATGCCACACCAGCATCAATAAGTTCGTCTATATGATAGAGAACCATAAGATCTTTTGGAGAAAGATAAGTCTTATCGCCAATAATATGACCATCTTCAACCAGTTGATATTTCAAACGACATGGTTGTGCACATTGTCCCCTATTACCGCTTCTGCCACCAATATTACCACTCATATGGCATTGTCCCGAGTAGCAGACACATAAGGCACCATGCACAAAGACTTCCACTTCCATTGAAGTTGATGCACAGATCGTCTTGATTTCTTCAACTGAACATTCTCTTGATAAGACAATACGTTTAACACCTAAACGTTCAAAATAGTCTAACCCATATGGTGAATGTAGTGTCATTTGTGTAGAAATATGAATCTCTAAATCAGGATAAAGTGTACGCACCAGATTAAGTAAACCAATATCCTGGATCAATAGGGCATCGACCTGAGCCTCATAAAGCTGTTTGATATAGTCGAGTACCTGACCAATTTCCTCGTCATAAATCAGAGTGTTGACCGTGACAAAAATACGCACACCTCGTAAATGTGCGTATTCAACAGCATGATGGATATCTTCAATTGTAAAATTGTGCGCATAGGCACGAGCACCAAAAAGTGGACCACCAATATAGATGGCATTAGCTCCCTGACTGACGGCAGCTATAAGGCTGTCAAAATCACCTGCTGGTGCTAATAATTCTACTTTATTCATCATTTAATAAAGCCTGAGCCAGTTCATAACACATCTTAGCAGAGCTTTTAGCAGCTTTTGCAAGATATTGATCGAACTGAGTCATATTATTTCCTTTGTTAAAAATATCTGATAAACCTCTAGTAATAATAAACGGGACTTTAAAAACTGTACATGTCTGCGCAATTGAAGCTGCTTCCATGTCTGAACATAATGCATCAGGATAATGACTGTTGATTACATCAACCTGATCTTGGCGATGAACAAACTGATCTCCCGATACAATCAAACCGTTGTGTGCAGTTAAAGCAAGGTTGTTGAGAATTTCTTTTGAAAGCTTAATCATGCGTTGATCAGCTTCATAATAAACTGGTAAACCTGGCAATGCTCCATATTCATAATCGAAACCAACAAGATCAACATCATGATGAGCCACTCTTTCACCAATAATAATGTCGCCAACTTCCTGATTTAGACGCAAACCACCAGCACTACCGATATTGATAATATGATCAATCTTATAATTTTCTAAAAGCAAAGTTGTAGAGATAGTGGCATTAACTTTACCAACGCCACCTTGTACGACTACAGTATCATAGCCAGCTAAAGTACCATGAAAAAAATGGTAGTTGAGTACTTCCTGCTCATCTTTCACTGTCATTAGAGCCAGAACTTCACTGACTTCTTCTTTCATTGCGCCAATAATACCTAACATAATTCCCCTACTTTCTGCATAAATAAATAATACGTTCACAATCTTCATGATAGTCGCCAAAATCACTATACATGTCAACTGTCTTAAATCCAGCTTCATTCAACAAACGATGATACTGATCATTTGTGAGGGTACGCTGAATATGTTTCTCAGTCGCGTGATCACCCTGATCATCAATGACGACATGATGGTAAATCGTACCTTTGCCATCTGTTTTGACACGCCAATCAAAATGAAAATCATCTTCATCTATGACTTCATGATAATCCTTGAGAATCATCTGACACTTATAAAGGCTGTTGATATCAAACAAGAATGTGCCGTTGTCTTTGAGTGCTCTAAAAGTATTCTTAAAGACTTTTAAGACATCATTCTCATCTAAAATATAATTGATGCCATCTGTCAAAATCATGACCGCATCGAAAGCGTGGTCGATTTCAAAATCACACATATCCATACAGGCAACATGAAGGTTTGTGAGACCATAAGCCTTTTCTTGAAGTAACTCAAGCATTTCCGAAGATAAATCAGTAGCCAGAACTTGTTTGCCTTCATTCGCAAAACGAATGGACATTTCTCCTGTACCACATCCTAGCTCAAGGATCGACTCATATTTGACATGGTCATTGATAAATTGCATATAGTCATCATAGTAATCATCAGACATGAACATGTCATAATAATGACTTAATGTTTCATAACTCATTATTTTAAATACTGTTCAATATCAATTCTTGGCAAATCGCCCCATAATTTTTCAAGGTTAAAATTATTACGTTCTTCACCTTCAAAAATATGGACAATGATATCCCCAAAGTCAATTAAAACCCAGGTAGAACCTCTTAAGCCTTCAACACCACGAGGATAAAAACCGTGTTCTTCACATTGATCAATGATTTCATCTTTAATTGCCTGTAAGAGTCTTTGATTGCCGGCAGTACAAAGTACAAAAGTATCAAATAATGGACTGACATTCTCCATGTTGATTGCTACGATATTTGTAGCAAGTTTATCATCCATGGCTCTAATAATACATTCTAAATTAGTCATCTAATGTTCCTTTCACATAAGTTTTGTATATGTCATAGAATAATGGGTCTATTGAACGCCCTTTTTGTTTTGAGAATTCATAGAAATTCGTTAATTCATTGCGGAATCCTTCATCGATATCTTGCTTACAGATTTCAATCTGCTTGGAAGAATCATAACCTCTTAAAGGATCAAGTTTATCAGCACAGTAGAGACATTTACCAAGTTGTGTCATAGTTGTTGAGCCTGTTGTATGATCTTCTATAGCTTTCAGTATGTCCTGGTTTTCGATAAGAAAATCATGTTCACAAACATAACGGGATAACCATTGATGCCAAATTGGTTTAGCAGTTTTAAGATAATCAGGGAAATAACGACTCATCAAACGATTAGCCACTTTCATATCCATCTCTTTGGCAACATCATGCATGACACCTGCGATATAGGCATCTAATGGATCAACGCCATTCCCTTTCGCAAATTCAACACACAAATTGGCAACCGATAGAGAATGTAAATAACGCTTTTCACACATTCTGTTTTTAATCATTGTATCTAGGTAAAGACCATGACTTGAAATGTAACGTAAGACATCTCCATCAAGCATGGCGATGTTACCTTCTCTGATTTCTGTACTTGAAGCAAGAACTGAAGAATTATCGATCTTTATAAAATTAAATTTCTTCAGATTTTCATGTTTATCAGGATAGCCGCCACGGTTAAAGGCAACCAGCTGAACTTTTTTTGAAAGCTTTTTTGCCTTTTTCCATTCGTGATAATGGCAAACCTGATCCATACCCATGAAATAATAATAATCTACATCTGGATGAGCGTTTTTCAATACCTTGATGGTTTTGATTGTATAATTCTTTTCTTCATCCGGCCAGTCCAGTTCAACACGTTCAATATGAAGTTTTTCTTCATCACGAATCGCTATTTCAATCATCTTGACACGGTCTTCATCACTGGCAATAGAATTGTTTTTCCACGGATTGTGTTTTGTAGGAATGAAATAGAATTCATCCAAATCAAGTTGTTCAATAGCTTCTTTGGCAAGTTCGATATGTCCAATATGGATGGGGTCAAAACTGCCACCAAATAATCCTACTTTCATGGCAGACGATAAATTCCTTTTGGACTCTTTTTATAAAAGACGATTGTATGACCAATAATCTGTACAACATCGGCTTTAGTCATAGCACTGATTTCAACAGCTGCTTCATTTGTTGTAATCGGACAGCTGTTTAAGAGCTTAACTTTAATTAATTCTTTAGCTTTAAGAGCATCAAGAATACTCTGACATTGCTTCTCACTCACACCATCTTTTCCAATCTGAAAGATAGGCTTAAGAGCATGTGCTTCCTGTTTTAAATATTTCTTCTGTGCACTATTTAACATATTCTTTCCTTTCTATATTAAACAATCACGAATGATGACATCGACACTTCGTGGGACTTTAATAGCAATCGTTGCGGGTCCTTTAAGACTAATGAATCCAAGTCCTGCAATGGCGATTTCCTTCTTTCCTGATTTGATTGTGAATTGAATTGTTTTCATTTGATCGATTGTCTCTATTTGATCAATTGTTTCTTTAAGTTGCTGATGATTATTATAGAGTGCATCAGCTTTCTCTAATTTACAGCGATGGATTTTGATTCTCTTACTGATATAACAATTAATACCTTTCTTTTCACCTTTTAAGTAGTCAAAACGAGCAAATCCTTCAAAATAAAGTGACTGACTACTGTTGAGCTGATAAGTAATTGGACGAATTTCTACCTGTGGAATAAGCAATTTTAACTGTTGATCATCAACTATTTGAGTCATTGAATGAGCATTAATGATACCCGGAGTGTCATATAATGATGATTGTTCGTCAAAAGGAATACGAATCAAATCAAGCGTTGTACCTGGAAATTCACTGACGGTAATCGCTCTTGTTTCATCAGAATAATGCTTAAGCAAAGCATTAATAAAAGTTGATTTACCGACATTACTCATACCAACAACATACACATCACGACCACGTCTGATTTCATCTATAGCATCAAAGATCGTGTCAAACTGATATGCCTTTTTCGCACTGGTGATGATGACATCTTTAACCTTTACTCCTTCAAGATTCAATTGATGACGAACCCAGTTTTCAATGCGGTTATCATTAAGTGACTTAGGTAATAAATCTCGTTTATTCGCCAAGACAAGAGTATCATTATAGTTAATATGACGCATTATGCCAGGAATCAACGAACCATTGAAATCAAATAAGTCAACAATATAAACAACCAAGGCGTTTGTCTCACTGATTTGGTCTAAAATCGTTAAATAATCACGATCACTCATGTGTGATTCGAGATTTTGATGATAATGAGTCAATTTAAAACATCTTTGACATAAAATACCATCGTGATCAATCACCTTTAAAGGCACATATCCTGGTTTTTTATCATCTGTATTTTGTAATGTGGCACCACAGCCAAAACATTTAAAAGTGTCCATAAGCACCGTCCTTCGTGTGTATTGTACACTATTTTCATGACCTTGAAAAGTCTCTTAAAAAGGGTCAGAGAGTGAACTCGTGACCCTTAAAAATCATCTGTTCCAAAGATATCATCAAATGAGATTGGTTCGAAATGAACCTCTTTTTGTTTCTGCAATCTAACCTTGCTTCGAGTCTTCTTTTTTGGTTTTTCAACAATTTCTTTTGTCTCGTCTTTTTCAGTTCGAGTCTTTTTGACATCTTTTTTCGCTTCTTTGACCTCAACATCAACAATTGGTTTTTGTTCAACTTTTTCGACTTGAATCTTCTTCTCTGCAGATGGTTCAATCACCTTCATACGTGGGTCAAAAATATCAAGAATAGCGTCATTAGCGATATCTTTCAATGCTGAAGCGCGACCACTTAATTGCGCGAAGTTATAGTTCTTCATCGTCACATCGATAAGATCTGTAGCTGTCGCGATTTTAAATGTCAAACCTGGATCTCCAATAATCGCCCCAACAACATAATTAGGTTTTGTTTTTAGCAGTTTAATGATTGAAGTCCCTTTCGTTGCACGGCGACAAACAGGTATATCTTCAACATGAATACGCTTGAGTCCTGGTGGATTCGTTAAGATCATCATGCCATTACTGCGTCCAGGATCAAAAATCGATATTGAAACAACTTCATCATCTTTTAAGCTGATGGCTCTAATACCTGCAGCCTTAGCGCCTGTAATACTTATTTCAGACTCGTTATAAAGTGTTGCATAACCATTACGGGTTACAAGAACGACACCTTTAGTACCATCTGTCACTAATACGTCAAGCAACTCATCATCGCCTTTTAAGTTCATTGCTTTACTTGGACGTGTAAAACGAGTCAAGTTATAGTCACTGAGGACTGTTCGTTTAATTTGACCATTTTTTGTCACCGATAAGAGATACTGATTATCTGAGAAATCACGTACTAATATCGCACTGACAAATTTTTCCTCGCTATCAATCTTGATGAGATAACTGATATGATTACCAGTATCTTTCCATTTAAACTCTTCAAGCTTGTAAACCGGAATATAGACATAACTGCCTTTATTAGTAAAAGCAAGTAATACATCAAGTGTGGAAGCCTCACCTAAATAAACTAAATAGTCATCGTCTTTTTTACCAAAGGCTGTATTCGTGGAAGCATTGTAAGATCGTTTAGAAATGCGTTTAATATAGCCATCTCGAGTTAAGGAAACATAGACATCTTCGGCAATAATCATTGATGTTTCATCAATTGATGTGTCCAAGATATCATCCTTGATTTCAGTTAATCTTGGTGTTGGATATCGTTTCTTTAAATCTTTAAGTTCATCGATGATAACCGATCTTAAGACTTTTTCACTACCGAGAATCTCTTCAAGTCTGGCAATGGTCAGTTTTAGTTTAGCCTGTTCTTCTTCTAAGGCTACAATATCAGTATTTGTCAATCTATATAACTGAAGCATGACAATTGCTTCCGCCTGGCGTTCAGTGAAACCAAATTGATTCTGTAAGTTGATTTTAGCATCAGCCTTATCACGAGAACGACGAATAGTAGCGACAACTTCATCAAGGATGGAGATCGCTAAAATCAAACCCTCGACAATATGTTCACGTGCTCTTGCTTTATCAAGTTCATATTGACAGCGACGTGTTACCACTTCAATTTCATGGTCAATATAGCCATCAATGATCGTATCTATACCCATTTGCTCTGGACGTTTATCCTTAATGGCTACCATATTGTAGTTATAGTTTTTCTGTAAATCAGTATTCTTAAAGAAGTAATTTAGAGCGCTGTTGACATCGACGTCTTTTTTGACATCAACGACAATTCTAAGACCCTGACGGTCTGATTCATCTCTTACTTCAATAATACCATCGACATCACGGTTAAATCGAATCTCATCCATCTTTCTAACAAGATCAGCCTTATTGACTTCATATGGGATTTCCGTGATGATGATTTGATTCATCTTTGCGGTTTCTTTGATGATTGTTTTTGAACGAACGGTCACTTTACCGCGTCCTGTTTTTAAAGCATTGACAATATCATCTTTACCTTCAACAATCGCTCCTGTAGGAAAATCAGGTCCTTTAATGAAATTTAACAATTTGTCAAAATCACAATGAGGATGTCTAATGCGGTAAACTGTCGCATCGATGACTTCTTCTAAGTTATGAGGTGGAATATCAGTTGCATAACCTGCTGAAATACCAGTTGCGCCGTTAATCAATAGATTTGGATATTTTGCTGGTAAGACTGTTGGCTCATATTCAGTGTCGTCAAAATTGAGTGCCATATTAACAGTCTCTTTATCGAGATCCTGCAATAATTCCATCGCAATTGGCGCGAGTCTTGCTTCTGTATAACGCATGGCTGCAGCAGGGTCATTATCGATTGAGCCATTGTTACCTTGCATATCCACAAGTGGCATACGCATTTTCCATTCCTGAGATAAACGTACCATCGCTTCATAGACAGAGGTATCACCATGAGGATGATAATTACCAATGACATTACCAACTGTTTTTGCCGATTTACGATAAGGACGAGTAGGTAAATTACCTTCTTTATACATCGCATAAAGAATACGTCTTTGAACTGGCTTTAATCCATCTCTGACATCTGGTAAAGCACGGTCCTGAATAATATATTTTGAATAACGTCCAAAGCGATCACCAAGGATATCGTCAAGTGACATTAAAAGTGTTTTATCTGACATTGATGATCACCTATCTTTCTAAGAAGAAACTATCTTCCAGTGAGAACTGGACGTTATCTTCAATCCATTCACGTCTTGGTGGAACTTTATCACCCATTAAAATACGAACACGTCTTTCAACCAATGCCGCATCATCGATTGTCACTTGAATGAGCGTTCTTGTTTCCGGATTCATGGTTGTTTCCCATAACTGATCAGCATTCATTTCACCAAGACCTTTATAGCGCTGAATGGCATAACCACGCCCTACTTTGACCTTGGCTTCATCAAGTTCTTCATCGCTCCAGCAATAAACGACAGATTCTTTTTTACCGGACTTTTTAGAGACTTTATAAAGTGGTGGCATGGCAATATAGACTTTACCCGCTTCAATCAATTGTCTCATGTAACGATAGAAGAATGTCAACAATAAGATCTGAATATGAGCACCATCGGTATCAGCATCGGTCATAATAATGACTTTATCATAAGCTGCATCTTCGACATTAAAATCTTGACCATAGCCTGCATTTATAGTATTGATCATAGTCATGATTTCTTCGTTCTTCATCATTTCTGCAGCACTTGATCGTTCAGCATTAATGACTTTACCACGTAAAGGTAAAATAGCCTGGAAGACACGATCTCGACCTTGTTTTGCACTTCCACCGGCAGAATCACCTTCGACAAGATAAAGTTCATTGCGTTTCTTATCTTTACGCTGTGCTGGTGCCAGTTTTCCACTAAGAATTTTTTCTTTACGATTTGATTTATTCTTACGAGCATTTTCTCGCGCAATGCGTGCAGCATTTCTGGCGGTAGCTGCTTTGATCATTTTTTTAACTAAACGTTCAGCTTCCTCTTTATTTTCTTCAAGGAAATAGTTCAGCTGATCATAAGTCACATTTTCAACAATACTTCTTGCTTCAGGAGTTCCAAGTTTAGATTTGACCTGACCTTCAAACTGCAATAAATGTTCAGGAATCTTGATTGATACAACAGCTGTCAACCCTTCTCTGACATCATCACCGGTCAGATTTTTGTCTTTTTGCTTTAATAAATTATATTTTCTGGCATAATCATTGAATACTTTAGTGAGGGCAGATTTAAAGCCAATTTCATGTGTTCCACCATCACTTGTTCTCACAAGATTGACAAATGAAACAGTATTTTCATGATAGCCATTGTTGAACTGTAAAGCACATTCAACAGCGATTTCATTATTAGTATCCTCAAATGACACTACACGTGTCACTGGTGTAGCTTCTTCATTCATCCAGTTGACAAATGCCACAATACCATCATCATATCGATAAGTTTCATGGCGGTCAGTACGTTCATCAATGAGGATCATTTCCATTCCCTTGAGCAAAAAAGCGTCCTCACGTAAACGTTCACTGATCGTTGAAAAACTGAAACGTGTAGTAGAAAAGACTTTCTTATCAGGTTTGAAATGAATCGTTGTACCAGTTCTATTAGTCTTGCCAAGCATTTTAAGTGGTTTGATCACTGTCGCACCTTTTTCAAAACGCTGAGAATGAATTGTATTATCACGATAAACAGTGACTTCAAGAAATTCACTTAATGCATTAACGACAGAAGAACCTACACCATGAAGACCACCTGAGGTTTTATAACCGCCTGCAGCAGAAAACTTACCACCTGCATGTAGTACTGTTAGAATAACTTCAGTCGTTGGCTTACCTGTTTCTTTATTCTTTTTATAAGGCATACCACGTCCTTCATCTTCGACCGTTACGCTGCCATCTTTATGCAAAGTCACTGTGATTTTTTTACCAAATCCAGCAATGGCTTCATCAATCGCATTGTCAACGATTTCCCATACGAGATGATGAAGACCTCTGGCATCAGTCGAACCGATATACATACCCGGTCTTTTACGAACTGGTTCTAAGCCTTTTAAGATTTCAATATTTGATTCATCATAATTTTGTTTTGGCATAGATTATCAACCTTCCTAACTTTATAATTATACCATATTTTTCGAAGTTATCATAGTTCGATTTTTTTCTCACTATTCACTGTCTATTTGCATTTTTCGCAATATTAGGTATAATTGTTTCATACCGATAATGAATTCAGGTGATGATATGAAAATTTTATTAATCGTTTTAACAGTTTTAATCGGCTACCTCTATGGATCCATCAATTTTGCATTAGTTATTGGAAAAACTTTCTTTCACAAAGACATTCGCAATGAAGGATCGCATAATCTTGGTGGCACCAACGCCGGTAGGGTCTTAGGCAAAAAAGTTGGCATAATCGTTATTCTTTTAGACTCAACTAAGTCCATTATTTCAATTCTCTTTGCCCGTTATATGTCTGCCACTTATGGACTCACGGATAATCTTCAATATATAACAGCTTTTGCCTGTATCTTTGGTCATTGTTATCCTGTTTTTGCAGACTTTAAAGGAGGTAAAGGTGTTTCATCTGCAGTAGCATATGCTTTAATGACGAATGTGTATGGCTTTATCATTTCTATTGCAGTTTTCCTGGTTACACTTAAAACCACAAAATATGTTTCCTTAAGTTCAATGCTCGGTGCCCTTTCGGTATTGATTGCTTCACCATTCTTAGGCTATCCAGCATTTGGAATATTCATCAACTTCTGTATCGCTGCTCTGATCATCTATCGCCACAGCGCAAATATTGAACGTTTGAGAAACGGTACTGAAAACAAAATATCATGGATGTAACCTGTCGATTGACAGGTTTTTTAATGCTAAAAAAACGAAAAAATAAGGGTTGTGACACCCTTATTTGTATTGGTCTGTGATATTTTTCATGATTCTTCTGATCTGAGCTTCAGAAGGTTTACGCCCCATCTGTGCATACATAGCTCTGATCATCTTTTCATTGATTGGTGGATTCTTCTGTAAGTTCTTTTTGAACATATAACGTGCTCCAAAGAAACCGGCAATTGCACCAAGAATCAAACCAATGATGAACATTAAAATTGGATTCATAGATTACCCCCTTGATGAAAATGATTATAACATAAATTTATATCATCGTAAACGAATTATGTTATAAAGCAAGATAACGCTTAACTGCTTCTTCAACAGTAAAACCGTATTCCTCGATAATTCTATCGGCTTTAGCACTTGTGCCAAACGTATCGACATGCATAAAAGCACCATCTAGTCCTACGTAACGATACCACATTGGATCATTAGACATCTCGATTGCCAGACGTTTGCGGCACGACTTAGGTAAAACAGATTCTTTATATGATTGTTCCTGAGCCTCAAACATACGCTGACAAGGCATAGATACAACACGAACATTGTATCCCATTTCAGAAAGTTGACGTTTTGTGGCTAATGCCAGGTTAACTTCTGAACCTGCTGCCAAAATGATACCATCAAGTGCTCCTTCTCCTTCTTTAGAAACGATATAAGCACCTTTTCTAACATCATCATATGTTGCTTCAGTTTCATTAACGAGTGCCTGACGGCTTAAAATAAGCGCTGTAGGCACGTTTTTAGATTCAACTGCAAGTTTCCATGCGGCTACTGTTTCATAAGCATCTGCAGGTCTAATGACGTTAAGGTCAATCATCGATCTTAAACCAGCTAATTGTTCAACCGGCTGATGTGTAGGACCATCTTCACCAACAGCAATACTGTCATGAGAAAATGGCAGGATAATTGGCAACGACATTAATGTAGACATACGTAATCCGGCTTTTTGGTAATCACTAAAGACCATAAAGCCACCACCGGATACACAGATACCACCATGTAAAGCGATACCGTTCATAATAGATGTCATACCAAATTCACGGATACCAAAGAAAACATTACGCCCTTGATAATCATCAACACCGAAATTACCTGCATCATATATCTTCGTTTTCGTAGATGATTGAAGATCAGCAGTGCCTGACAAATATGTAGGATTCTGTTTAGCAACTTCCTGAATAACTTTCTCATTGACATTACGTGTTGCTTCTTTTGCCCCTTTAACAATGGTATTTTGAAGCTCAGTAATATCTAAAGTGAAATTGTTTTCAATCGCATTCACTAATTCTTTATAGTCTTCTGGATAAGCATCGGCATAAGCATCGATTGTTTGCATCCATTTTTTATAGTTACGTAAGCCACGGTTAAAGACGCTTTTCTTGAAGTCATCATACACTTCATCAGGTACGGTGAATTCATCATAGTCGTAACCGTAAACTGCTTTAGCGGCTTTACCGCCTTCAACACCTAGAGGTGTGCCATGCACTTTGAATGTGCCCTGTAATGGTGCGCCATATCCAATCACAGTCTTTAAGATAATAAGACTTGGCTTATAGCTTTCGCGTTTTGCACGTCTGATAGCACGCAAAACTTCTTTTGTATCATTACCATCTTTGACAACGATCACTTGCCAATTCATCGCTTCAAAACGTTTTTTAACATCTTCACTGAATGCAAGTGATAATGGACCATCTAAAGTAACATCATTGGCATCATATAAAACGATTAATTTGCCAAGTGCAAGATGACCTGCAAGTGATGCAGCTTCCTGGGTGACGCCTTCCATCATATCTCCATCACCGCATAAAGCATAGGTGAAATGGTCAACGACATCAAAACCATCTTTATTATAGCGTTCAGATAAGAACTTTTCGGCAAAAGCCATACCAACGGCTTCGGGAACACCCTGTCCTAAAGGACCAGATGCAGCATCTACGCCTTTTGTAATTTGTCTTTCAGGATGTCCAGGTGTTTTACTTCCCCATTGACGGAAAGCTTTTAAATCATCCATTGTCAGATCATAGCCTGATAAATGGAGTAAAGAATATAATAATGCACTGGCATGTCCACTTGCAAGCACAAAACGGTCACGGTTGAACCACTGTGGAATCTGAGGATTCACTCTTAGTTCTTTAGTAAATAAAGTATATAAAGCAGGTGCAGCATCTAATGCCGTACCTGGATGACCCGAATTGGCTTTGTTGATCATGTCAATACATAATGAACGAATAGCAGCTATGGATGTATTTGATTCCATTAAGAAATGTCCCCCTCTTTTTTCTCAATCAATCATTTAACTAACGCGCTTTGCCTTGATTTTGTTTGGTGTGACATCGTTCCCTTCTGGATCTATAATTGTCAAAGATTCTAACGTTTGTTTTAACCCCGCACGATAGATTGCAAGATATTGCTGTCGCAATTCTTTTTGACGGGCTTTTTCCTCTTCAGTCAAGCCTACGGTCTTGCTCTTTTTCGCCAAAGCATTAATTTCTGGTAAAATATCTTTAATCTCAGCCATAAAAAAAATCACTCCAAAATAAGTGACCTAAGAGTTTTTTGATTATCCCTGTTAAGTACAGGTGGGTACCTTACGCATCCTTTAGGATCCCTGCTCGTGACAGGTCTTCAACACCGTATGCTGTAATCAGGTTCCCTTATCAAATATGTAGGAAATTCATATATCTCTTAGGTCAAGTTCATTATAGCTATTCAATTTTGGCGTGTCAACTACTAGAGAGATTCTTTTTTAGCCTCATTTCACCAACAAAATTTGAAACCAAATATAAAAAAAACAGAGCGCTTGAAACGCTCTGTTAAGACATTACTATCGTCTTGATTTATCGTATGGTATACCACTCGCTTTAGGACCAGCTGAATTCTTAGATGTAAATGCCAGTAAGATCAAAGTTGCGATATACGGAATCATCTTATAGCCTGTATCAGGAAGATTCATAGCAGCTAAGAATGGAATTGAATTATATGTATAGGCAAGTGTCTTTGTCACACCAAAGAACAATGCAGCTAAGCCAATTCTAAATGGATTCCAGTTACCAAAGATCAATACTGCTAATGCTAAGAAACCATAACCTGCTACTGTACAGTTGTATTCTGTAGAAATTGGCAGGATATAGATCAAACCACCCATACCAGCTAATAAGCCAGATAAGGCAACACCAAGATATCTGATTCTAGCAACACTAATACCTGCTGAGTCAGCAGCCTGTGGATTTTCACCACAAGAACGAATTCTTAGACCAGTCTTAGTCTTCATCAGGAAGTAGTAAGAGATGAAGAGGATGGCGATACCAAGGAATGTCGTAAAGTAACAATTCTTAAATAACAACTGACCTACAAAAGGAATATCAGTCAAAACAGGAATACGAGCAATTCTGAATTCATTGGAGAATGTAATGCTCTGCATTCCATCCTGTAAAGTTTTAGCAATGAAGATACCTAATGCAGGAGCAAGCATGTTTAAGGCAGTACCAGAAATAGTCTGGTCAGCTCTTAAATTGATTGCAGCAAAGGCATGAAGCATTGAGAACAGAATACCAACAACACCACTGATCAATAAACCAGTGATCAATAATGGGAAGCCATGCATGATATCATTTGTCTGCATGAAATTCATGTAGAAAATACCAGCGAAAGCACCGAAAATCATGATACCTTCAAGAGCCAGGTTAACAACACCAGAACGTTCAGAGAACATACCACCAAGGGCAACGATCATTAATGGAATCGTAAAGAGCAATGTCTGCTGGAAAATGAAATAGACTATACTCATGCGGTATTTCCTCCCTTCTTCTTTTTCGCACGCCAGTTATTGATCATCAATTTAACGAATAATGAGAAAGATGAGAAGTAAATAATTGACGCAACGATAATGTCGATGACTTCAATAGCGATATCTAATGACTGCATGTAGTTGCCACCAACTTTGATATAAGCAATGAATAATGCAGCAAAGATACAGCCGATTGGATTTGAGAATCCTAACAAGGCAATTGGAATACCATTGAAACCTTCATCAGGTAATGCTTCAGTAATAGGAATTGTTTTACCAGTTCCGCTTAAGTAAGCAATCGCACCACCGACACCGGCAAAGAAACCAGCAATCGCAACGGCAGCAATGATACATTTCTTTTCGTTCATACCTGCATAACGTGCAGCTTCTTTGTTGAAACCGCAGGCTTTCAGTTCATAACCAAAAGTTGTTTTGTTCATGATGACCCAGGCAATGATACATAAGCCAACTGCTACAACGATACCAAAGTTGATATTACTTTTTGGGAAGATCTTGTCTAAACCAAATGAAGGAATTGCTTTTGTAGCAGAAACTGGATAAGACTGTGCAGATGATGGATTGTAGATTGATGCTTTGACACCCTGGATGACAAGCAGCATACCAATGTAGTTACACATGATACCTGAAATAACCACATTAACATTGCGATACGCTTTTAAGATACCAGGGATAAGTGCCCATATAGCACCAGCTAAACCAGCACCAAGGATACATACGATCCATAAGAGTGAATTCGGAATGAAAGTTGCTTTTAAAGCAATGAATACTGCAGTAAATGAACCAACCAGATACTGGCCTGGAACACCAATGTTGAATTCGCCACACTTATAAGCGAAGGCGATTGATAAACCAGTCATCATGATTGGGATAGCCTGATAAAGGACCTGACCAATTGATGTAGTACCTTTCTGGAAACCACCAGTCAGCATAATGCCAAAACCAGTCAATGCCTGTGTTGGGCTGGCAATAAACATGATGATTAAACCAAATAATAAACCAAACAGAATAGCGACCAAACTAGAAAGGACTGACTTGGTACTATCTTTGTCGAAAAAACCTTTTTTCTTTTCCATCGTCTTATCCTCTCTTTGATCCGGCCATATACAGACCTAATTCTTGAATATTAGTTTCTTTAGGTTTCAAATCACCAACGATTTCACCTTCATACATAACGAGAATTCTGTCAGAAACATTCATAACTTCGTCAAGTTCCATTGATACAAGCAAAATAGCTTTGCCTTCATCACGGTACTTAACAAGTTCTTTATGAATGAATTCAATGGCACCAACGTCAACACCACGTGTTGGCTGTACCGCAATCAGCAGGTTAGATTCTTCTTCCATTTCACGAGCAATAATAGCTTTCTGCTGGTTACCACCAGACATACCACGAGCAATCGAAGCACCACCTTCACCACTTCTAACGTCGTAAGCAGCAATCAAGCGATCTGTATATTCATTCATCTTGTCAAACTGGATGAAGCCATTATTTTGGAATGTTGGTTTGTAGTAATCTTTTAAAATCATATTCATGGCAAGTGAATAGTCTAAGACTAAACCATGTTTATGTCTATCTTCAGGAATATGTGCCATACCAAGGTCATTACGCTTACGAATAGCCATCTTAGTAATATCCTGATTTCTTAGGAAAATACTTCCTGATGTAGGTGTCTGTAACCCAGAAATATTATAGACAAGTTCAGACTGACCGTTACCATCAATACCAGCGATACAAACGATTTCACCTCTATGAACATCAAATGTGATATCGTTTAATAAAGCTTTGTTAGCACCTCTTGGTTTATAAGTAACATGTTCCAAACGAAGTTCAACACTGCCAAGATTTGGTTCATCTTTGTCAACAGAGAAGTTGACCTGATGACCGACCATCTTTTCTGACATTTCTTCTTTTGAAGTAGTTGCAACATCGACTGTATCAACATAACGTCCTTTACGGATGATAGTACAACGGTCTGCAACTGCTTTAATTTCATTTAATTTATGAGTGATGAAAATAATTGATTTACCTTCGGCAATCAATTCTTTCATGATTTTCATCAGCTCATCAATTTCCTGTGGTGTTAAGACAGCTGTAGGTTCGTCGAAAATTAGAATTTCGTTATCTCTAAATAACATTTTTAAAATTTCGACACGTTGCTGCATACCAACAGTAATGTTTTGTATTTTTGCACCTGGATCAACATTCAAGTGATAACGTTTTGAAAGTTCCATGACTTTCTTTTTCGCAGCACGATGTTTGAGTTTTCCGGCAAAGCCTGTTTCTTCAACGCCAAGGATGATGTTTTCTAAAACAGTAAAATTATCAACCAGTTTAAAATGCTGATGAACCATACCGATACGATATTTGTTCGCATCATTTGGGTCTTTGATTTTAACTTCTTCACCATTGATTTTAATGACGCCGATATCAGGTTGATAAAGACCAAATAGAATACTCATGAGAGTCGATTTACCAGCACCGTTTTCACCAAGCAGTGCGTGGATCTCGCCTTTTTTGACTTGAAGGGTGATATCATCATTGGCTTTGATACCAGGGAATTCTTTTGTGATATTAAGCATTTCAATTGCATAATCCACGGTTAATCACCTTCCTTTTACAAATCTATAAACGATTTTTTAAAATAATCTAAAATGCCATAAACCTAAAAGAAGGCAGACATACATCTGCCTTGCTTAATCGTTTATTATTCGAAAGAAACTGTAGTGTTCTTTAATGATAATTTAGATTTAGTTGGGTTACCAGCTTTACCACCAGCTGCATTGTAGTCAGAAATCTTAATTGTACCATCAGCAACTTTCTTGAAGATTGCATCGTAATCTTCTGCAGTGAAGTGTTCAAATCTTGAGAAATCATTTGGTAAGCCAACATATCCGCCAGATGCATCAAGTGTATAAACGCCACCTTTGAATGTGCCATCGTAAGAAGCTGCAACCTGAGCTGCTACTGTAGCTTTAACACCTTTCATTGCAGAAGTAATAACTGTTTCTGAAGCTGAACTCTGGTCTGAGTCAACACCGATTGTTTTAGCATCAGTATCTTCAGCTGCTGCGAAGATTGAGTTACAGATACCACCACCACAAGAGAAGATAACTTGTGTGCCACCATTATACCAGCCAGTAGCTTTAGTCTTGATTTCTGGAGATTCAGAGAAAGTACCAGTGTAAGTATATTTAACTTTTACTTTTGCACCAGTTTCTTTTGCTGCAAAGTCAGCACCCTGAATGTAACCATAACCGAAGTTGATAACTGCAGGTAATGCCATACCACCCATGAAGCCTAATTCATTATAGCCTTCTTTAACTGCTGCGTAACCTGCTAAGAAACCAGTCTGAGTTTCTTTATAAAGTGCACAGTAGAGGTTCTTTTCTGCATCAACAGCGTTGCCTTCTTCATCAGTTGGAGTAGCATCGATTAAGATGAAGTTAACATCAGGATAATCTTTCTGTAATACACCGATTGCTGCTGCGAAGTTAAAGCCAGGTAATGCTACAACTTTAGCACCGTTATCAACAGCGTTTTTGATCTGTTCACTGTAACCAGCATAGTCATATGTTGTTGGCTTATAGTATTTATAACCGATACCATTAGCTTCGCCATATTCCTTAACAGCTTCCCAAGCTGACTGGTTGAATGACTTATCGTTGACACCGCCTGAGTCAGTGATTAATGCCAATTCAGGAGTTCCTGAACTACCACCACTACTACAACCCAAAAGCATCATTGATAATACAAGTAGAGTTGCTAAAAGCTTTTTCATAATTTGTTTCCTCCTTCATTTACTACAAGTATTTTACCATCATCAATGACGATAAAACAAGTTAAATATGACTTTAAAGAACATATGCTTTACTTTTAATTGTAAAGCAAAAAAAGACGCTGACTAAAAGTCATCGTCTTCATTAAAAGGTTTAATATAAACTTCTCTTGGCTTAGCGCCAATCTGTGGTCCAATCACTCCATCTGCTTCTAATTGTTCAATAATACGGGCAGCTTTATTATATCCGATACGGAAATGACGCTGTAGTAATGAGGTACTTGCTTTTTGTTCACGGATAACGAATTCACGACAATTTTCATATTCTTCATCACGTTCATCATCGCTTGCACCAGAATTAGAACCACCGTTAGTTGTTGGTGCTTTCGCATTAACATACTTATCTTCATATTCAGCATCTTGCTGATTAGAGACGAATTCAACCACACGTTTGACTTCATCATCATCGACAAAGGCACCCTGAACTCTGACTGGAGAAGAAGCACCCATTGGATTAAAAAGCATATCCCCTTTTCCTAACAGTTTTTCGGCTCCTGAGGCATCTAAGATGGTACGAGAGTCTACACTTGAAGAAACCGCAAAAGCGATTCGGGAAGGAATATTGGCTTTAATAACACCAGTGATAATGTCAGTTGATGGTCTCTGGGTAGCAACGATCATATGGATCCCTGCTGCTCGAGCCATCTGCGCAATTCGCATGATACAATCTTCAACTGTTTTTGATGCCACCATCATTAAATCTGCCACTTCGTCTAGGATAATAACATGATATGGCATGATTTCTTTCTGATCCATTTCATCATGCTGGAGATTATAATCTTTAGCATATTTGTTGTAAGTTGTAATATTTCTGACGTTGCTAGCTGCAAAGACTTCATAACGACGTTCCATTTCTGCTACAACTTCCTGTAAGACACCAGCTGCCTTTTTAGGATCAGTGACTACTGGGGCAAGCAAATGCGGTACACCATTGTAGTGTGATAATTCGACTTTCTTAGGGTCAACTAAGATCAATCTCACTTCTTCTGGTGTTGCTTTCATCAGTAATGAAGTAATAATACCATTGACACATACTGATTTACCGGAACCTGTTGTACCAGCAATCAATAAATGAGGCATATTGTTAAGTTCACAGACAATAAGCTTACCGGAGACATCAATACCTAGTGGTACAGCCAGTTTGTTTGACCATGTGTGATCACGTAATGCCATCTGGAATACTTCATTATAGCTGACCATGACTGGAGCCTTATTTGGTACTTCAATACCAACATAAGGTTTACCAGGAATTGGCGCTTCAATTCGAATTTCTTTTGCTGCTAAAGCTAACTGAATATCGTTTTGTAAGTTCACGATTTTATTAACACGAGTACCGATTTCCAGTTTCAATTCATATTTTGTAACTGTAGGACCAACATGATAGTCTTCAACATGAACATTAATTCCAAATTCAGCGAGCAGATTAACAAGCACTTCAGCAGTACGTTTAGCATTGCGATTTTCTTCTGAACTATTATCATCTGTTTCAATTGGGTTTAATAACTCATAGCTTGGCAAATGATAAGGACCCTTTAGTGTTTTAACGACTTTAGGTTCTTTAGGAATCGGTTTTTGTTCTTCAATTTCTAACTGCATGCTGTCTTTATTGAAAACCAATAAATCAGAAGAATCTTCTTTAGCTGTATCCTCAAATAAATCATCTCTCAATAATACAGTATCAGTTTTCTGTTTTTTCGATTTCTGATGTTTTTTAGGTTTATTAGAAATAGTCTTTATCTTTTCTACATCTTTACTGAAATCTAAATCTGAATTGCGATAATAGATGACAAGTCGTGATAATAATAAGCCTGCACCTAAGATCATCACAATAATCAATGCAATTAAAGCACCCAGACTATCAAAAAGCGTACTCAAGAGCCCATAGATCAAAACCCCTATCAATCCGCCATGAGTGAAATCACGATTGACAAAGAAATTACCGATAGTTGATAGACCTTTGACGTCTTTTGCATACCAGCACATGGCAAGTCCTGAAAGCACACAAAGAATGAGACCAACACCTAGTGGTGAACTAAGTGAAAGTGGTTTGCCCTGGAAAAGCATATAAGATAGATAGAGCAACAATAGAATGCAGATCACTCTAAACAGTGTTGTGCCAATGAAGAAGTTCAAAATCACATGCATCACATGGCCAACAATACCCAGTTGGAAAAAGGCTACAACCAGTAAGAATATCAAAGCAACTGCAAGCAGACGATTGCGCACCGCTGGTGAAATGACTGGTTCTGTCTTTGTTGTATTGACACTGCGAGTTTTTGTTTGACTCGTTCTCTTAGTTTTTGATTGTGTTCTGTTTGATTTTTTTGTTTTTGTTTTTGATTGAGCCATTACATAACCTCCATCAATAAAAAACGATCAATATTAACATTTATAGGATGGTGTCTATTTTACCATACAAAACTTTATTTACAAATACATTTTCATATAAAAGTCATTGAGTGACCATAGAAATTTATAAATAAAACAATTATTGAAGCCATTTATTTAGATTTTTCTTATAAAACACAAGACATATACCGATTGATAGTATTGAACCTAATGGCGCTGCAAGTCCCATTGGATACAAATTATGAGGGAACACATATGAAGCCGCAAAACAGAGAGGAATTCTCACTAATATAACCGATAATACATTGTGGATAAATGAATAGATAGACTGTTGATAAGCACTAAAGAAGCCACTGAAACAAAAATGTATACCTGCGAGCATTGTATCGATCGTATAAGCACGAAGATATTGGGCACCATAATTAATGACTACAGGATTATTTTTAATAAATATCGAAACGATTACAGGGGCAAAGAATTGACATGTCAGCCAGATAACGAAGCCATTAATGACGATGACTTCAATACCAAACTTAAGCGAATCCTTGGCACGATCATGTAGCTGCGCACCCGCATTTTGGGCAGCGACTGCAGATACAGTCGACAACATTGCCGATGGTACAAGGAAAAAGAAACCAATAATCTTTTCGACGATACCTACGGCA
>JAGBPZ010000086.1 GCA_017633115.1 Erysipelotrichaceae bacterium
AATCAATCAACCCTGATCGCAGTGATACCGATGTCATATTCTTTATGGTCGTCGAACTAGTCAGCTCATCTGCCTACTTCACAATCATCGAAAAGAAACCTTGTGACATTGAAACGTTTAAACCTTATCTTTACGACGAAATCAAACATATTTTACATACTTACACAAAAAGACCTTAGTGCCCTTTTCCTGTTAGCACTAAGGTTTTTATTTGAGATAATTTTCCATTCTTTTTTGAATATCAGGTAAATCCTCATCAATTGTACGCCTTCTAATTGATTCACCAACCATATAGTCTGCATAAATCATTGCATCATCGTACTCTTTAAACTGTGGAAGCGTAGTACCATGATTCATAATCGATAAAAGCGTATCTCGTGATAAAGCATTTTCGGACATTTCGTCTGACTCAATAATGAATTGTGAATCCTCACTGGCAACGACTGATTTTAAGACCGAAACACCTGATGAGGTCATCATCAATTCTTTTTGGACATCAGCATCAGTTGTCAGCATTTTCAAAAATTCCCAGGCTAAGTCTTTATGATGACTGTGTGATGACATCGCAAAAAGCGATGTTTTAACAGGAGTCTGGTAGTCTGTATTATTATGCGGCAATTCAATACAGGTCCAGTTAAATGTCGAATATTTTGCGACACGGTAAGGATAAGGTAAATAGGTACGATATTCAGCAAGTGTCATTGGCACGAAAGCAACATTACCAGAGTCAAAGTCATCTTTAGTCACGACACTTTGTCCCTGTAGCTTATAAAGATTTAAAATAAATGACATTGCCTTTCTGGTTTCACTCGTATTGAAGTAACATTCTGTGCCATTATCATTAAACAGACGAATACCGTCTGCCTGAGCGCTATAATGCCAGGTATACCCTGTCGTACCAAAGATACCTGCATCAACATTTGTCACCTTTTCACATTTGTCATAGAATTCAGCCGTTGTCCAATTACCTTCAGGCATCTTAATGTGATGCTTGTGCAGCAAATCACGATTGACACACATCAATGTTGGATTACATTCATAAGGCAAGGCATACTGCTTATCATAATGCTTCCCAACCTGATAGGCACATTCAAAGAAGTTGCCCGTGTCAAGATGATCATCGGCAATACGCGTCGTTAAATCTTCCAGGACTTTCGTTGAAGCCAGAAGGTTAAAATCATCATCAGGAACTAGAAACAAATCAGGTTGTTTAGCCTGAACGATTTGGTTGGACAACCAGTTACTATATTCACTTTTGGCAATACCACTTTCATATGTCACTGTCACATAAGGATACTTTTCTTCGAACAGATCAATGACATGATCGATGACCTTATATGGTTCAGCATAAGGTACATTCCAAGGGCTGTCGGTATAAAAGCCAATTTTCAAAGTCATTGGCCTTTCTGGATTAAAGGCATACATATAGGCACAAACAAGGGCAACACATAAAACAATGATGCATTTTTTCTGTAATGAAAGTGATTTAATCATCGCTAAAATCCCTTAAAGTGACACCGGTCTGAACTGCCCATATAGCTAGTTGGGTACGGTCACGCATTTTTAATTTTGATAAAATATTCGATAAATAGTTACGAACTGTACCTTCAGATAAGTAGAGTTTAGACGCTATTTCTTTATTAGACAAACCAAATGCGACTTGTTGAATGACACGCCATTCTGTTTTTGAAATCTCTTCGATATTCTCAGTATCTGGTCTGATGGTGTAATTTGTCTGTGCCATTTTTGAAAACAGTTTGACGACCTTATTGGCAATACCAGGATTAATCATGGCACCACCACCATAAACAGTTAAAATAGCGTTGTGGAGTTCTTCCATCGAAACACCTTTAAGAAGATAGCCTGAAGCACCATATTTCAAAGCTTTAAAGACATAATCATCATCATCAAAAGTCGTCAGAATGATAACTTTTACATGAGGATACAACGTCAGAATTCGGTTAGTACATTCAACGCCATCCATATTCGGCATACGAATATCCATTAAAACGACGTCAGGAAGATTTTTCGATGCCATCTTCAAAGCTTCATTGCCATCACCTGCTGTGCCTACTACTTCGATATCATCATAGGAAGATAATATTATCTCCAATGATTCTCTAATGAGTGCCTGATCATCAGCAATTAATACTTTAATCATAATAGTCTCTCCTGTTTCTTAGGAAAATCAACATAAGTACGGAAGCCTGACTTGCCATCAAACTCAATATGACCGCCAACAGCTTGGACACGTTCTCGCATTTGATTTAATCCATATCCTTCATTTATTGTTTCACTGCCTTTTCCATCATCCTGAATGACAATTACATAACGGTCATTCAAAGAAAACAGATGCACTTCTACATGGTCTGCATGACCATGGCGTAAGGAATTCGTTACTGATTCCTGAATGAGTCGATAAACAACTGAAGCCATATCACTATTAGCTGATGTCTCTTCCCATTCATCATACAAGTCTATTTCCAGACGTGTCAGCGAAGCATAATCCTGCGTCATCTTAACCAAAGCCTCATGTAAGGTTGTGTTTTCAAGGGCTTTTGGACGTAGGCGTTGCAATGAATCACGAACCTCATGAATACCTGCACGCAATGAATTCGAGACAAGATTGAGCTGCGTCTTAGCTCGTTCAGGATTATGATCCAACAAAACAATACTGGCATCAACACCAGCTGATAAGCCAGTCAAAACATGGCCAATACTGTCGTGGATCTCTCTGGCAATACGTTGACGTTCCTGATTTGTCGCTATCTCCTCTGTGAGGGCTATATAATCTTCTAGTCGCTCATTGACCTTTGATGCTTCTTCCAATTGAGCTTCAATCAGATTGGCCTGATCAATTTCACCAATAATCATGAATAAAGACATAACTAAGAAGATTATAAAATTGGCTCCTTCCAAAAGTGTACGTAACATCATTAAAATGTGGCGTAACCCATTATTCAGGAAACTGAGATAAATATATATGGACGGCAACTTAAGACCCGTGCCATATAAATCCTGACGGGCAAACAGCCAGATGCCAATGCAAGCTGCCACCATCCATAACCAGGTACGACGATCTTTCGAGATATAAAAAGTATGTGTAATCATCAACAAGATGAATCCTGTATAACTGCCTCCTAGAAGGCGGCCAATGATAGCGCCACAAATCACCTGTATCAACAGCAATACTTTTGAATCACTGTCTTCCACTCCCCAGTCATACATCAACATCGTACACATCATGATGAAATAACTCAGCATTGCTCCCAAAAAAGTAACATCTGGAGACACTGGTGCAATGGATAAATTCTCCAATAAATCATGGGCATTGCCATAACTGATGACATATTTTGTACTATATGCCTGTACTAAAACATGAAATAGAATAATAATAAAATTGGCAAAAAACATCATGTAGCGATTTATTTGGATAGCCTTATTAAACTTGTTCATAGTTACCACCCCGATATTGTCTGTTCATCAATATTATCTTTGGTAATCATATGAACAGGTATGATAATTTGTGACTCGATTGTTTTGCCCTCGAGTAAATCATAAACAGCGTTTATTGTCGTTTCCCCCATCTGCAATGGATTTTGGGCACAAGTCGCTATTTTCCCCTTTTTGCTTTCGATGATCTTTTTCATCTCAGGAGAACCATCAACACCATAAACACGAATGTTTTCAAGATTCCTGCTTTCAATAGCCGCCATCGCACCTAAAGCAGAAGGATCATTTAAAGCCATAATGGTATCGAATTGGACACCTTTATCAACAATTCTTTGCACCTCAGACATGGCTTTGAGGGTCGTTCCCGATGATTCAACACGGGAAACGATTTGATATTGCTTACTACTGATCTCATCGAGAAAACCACGAATACGGTCAACAGCTGATAATGCTTCACGATGCTCAATCAATAAGATCTTAGCTTTCTTTTGACGATTCATTAAATCTTGAGCACACTGTTTCCCTGCTCCGTAATTATCGGAAACAACTGTACAGTCACTGATTGTCTCATCATTAAGCGATGAATCGGTAACGACAATGACAATGCCCTTCTCTTTGACTTCTCGTAATTTATTCAGCAGATGTTCACTATATGAAGTAACAGGGTTGATAATTAAAGCATCAATACCTTTAGCAACCAACTGATCGATTTGTTCACATTGTTTAGACTCATTAAGACAAGGATTATAAGTGTAAAAAACATCACCATGATTTTTGACCTGTTTTTCAACTGGCTGATTGAGGGCTACATAAAAGCTATTGTTCATGGTCATATAAATAGCACCTATTTTCTTTTGTCCCTTGATAATATCGCTGTTGTGATAATACCCGTAAGCGCCAAAAACAAGGCATAATGCAAGTATCAAATTAACTATTCTAATTTTTGTCATTCATACCACCTTCAAAACATGACAATTGTCACAACCTTGTCTTATATATACACTTTTGGCTTGTAAACTATTGAATTCTATAAGGTATTTCATATAATAATGCACGAATGGGAACGACCTTTTCGCAACATTATCTTAAAGCACAACTCATTCTGTTTTCCCATTCTGCCAGCAACTCAGACTTGCTGGTTTTTTTGTTTATACATAACCATTCGTTTTTATTTTATTAGATAATTCAAATACAGACCATGTAAAAGCGAACCAAAAGTGAACTTTTTATCAAGTTGACCGAAAAAATTACATCACGGTGTGAAAGAAGAAAAGAAAAAAAGGATAGTATTTTCTTCACAATACTACCCTTTGATTGTTATGAAGCAAGTTCCTGATCAATTAGCGTTTTCAGTGTTGCCCACTTATCTTTAAGATTTTCTGCTTTCAGATATTTAGCGACGTCTTCCTGGGCATTGATATCTTCAAGCATACCCATTGCTTCTTCATTCTGATCAATCAATGATTCTACAGTTGTTGCGACTCCTGGAAGGTTTTCTTTAAAAGTTGCCAATTCATCTTTACTTAAACCTTCAAGAAAATCGTCGATTGTTTTTGTAATACTTTTAGAGGCTGCCATATCATTTTCGGAAATAAAGGCCAGGAAATCTACAGCAGTTGATAATTCAGTCAAAGAACTGCCAGATTCACTTGCACCATAGCCGATGCAGTTATTCAAAGCTGTTTCAAGTTGATCAGTATCAACATTATCACTCATGAGTGCACCCTTTAAGACTGCCCATTTATCCTTCAGATTGTCCGTAGTGAGATAATCGGCAACATCTTCCTGTTTACCAATATCTTCAAGCATACCTGTAACTTCTTTATCACCAGCAATCAAAGCGTCAACATCGGAACATACAGTGACGATATTCGCATCAAATGAAGATAGTTCTTCCTCACTGAGGCCAGCCACGAATTCATCAACATAATTTGCGGTTTCATCATCCAGAACCATTGAGTTTTCAGCTATGAATCCTAATAAACCAACGGCTGCCTGTAAAGCGTTGAGGGAAGCACCAGCTTTGCCTTCACCCCAGCCTAAACAGCCTTCTAAGCCTGCTTTCAGCAGTTCCATATCCATTTCAGTCTCTTCACTCACTGATGAATCATCAGTATGATAAGATGATTTTGTCTTACAACCAGATAAAATCATGACTGCCACAAGCAGTGCTGACAACAATCGTTTCAGCTTCATTGTATACACTCCCTAATCTTTAAATAATGTACTTAATAATCCTCTACCAAGGCTGGCACCGACATTGCCGCCTAATGTTTTACCAAATGAACCAAATGTACTGCCGACAGTCTTACCAACTTCACGGCCTACTGTACCAGCGACACTGCTGCCAACACTCTTGGCAGCTCTTTTTTTCTTTCTCGCTTCAGCTTCTTTAGCTCTTGCTGCAGCTGCTTCTTCTTTAGCTTTGGCTTTAGCGGCTTCAGCTTCTTCTTTGGCCTTAGCCTTAGCTTCTAAAGCTGCCTGCTGTGCTTTCAGTTTGTTTTCTTCAGCTTCGATACCACGACGCTGTAAGAATTCATAAGCTGAATCTGGATCATGGCTATTGGCATATTTCGTATAGAAAATTGAACCTAAAATGCACTGATTACGCTTTGTATCATCGATACTGCCCATCTGTGACTGTGGTGGTAAGATTTTAACCTTTTCAACCATTGTTGGAATACCCTTTTCATCAAGCATTGAAACAACAGCTTCACCTGTACCTAATGCCTGAATTGCATCCATAGTTGAGAAAGCAGGATTTTCTCTGAATGAATCAGCAGCAGCTTTAACAGCTTTACGATCTGTAGGTGTATAAGCATGTAAACCATGCTGAACCTTGTTACCTAACTGGGCAAGAACACCATCAGGGATATCACGAGGGTTCTGAGTAACGAAATAGATACCAACACCTTTTGAACGGATCAATTTAACAACCTGTTCAATTTTTTCCATTAATGTCTTCGAAGCATCTTTGAACAGTAAGTGTGCTTCATCAAAGAAGAAGACCATCTTTGGACGTTCCAAATCACCAACTTCAGGTAATGTTTCAAACAGTTCAGACATCAACCATAACAGGAATGTAGAATAGAGTTTACTATTATTGATCAATGTTTCACTATCTAGAACGGAAATCATGCCACGGCCATTAGTGCCTAAGGTAAAGAAATCCAGAATATTCAATGCTGGTTCACCAAAGAACTTATCGCCACCTTCAGATTCTAAAGCAACAATCGAACGAACAATGGCACCAATTGAGGCAGTTGAAATATTGCCATAATCAACACGGAAATCTTTGGCATTTTCACCCATGTAATTTAATAATGCCTTTAAGTCTTTTGTATCGACCAGTAATAATTCTTCATCATCAGCGATTTTGAAAGCAACGTTTAAGAGGTTTGACTGTAAATCGTTGCAGCCAAGAATTCTTGACAATAAGACTGGACCCATTTCGGTAATAGTGGTACGCAACTGAATACCTTTTTCACCATAAATATCCCAGAATGTGACTGGATAATCATGATAATTGAAACCAGCTTCAGCAAGACCAAATTTAGCGATACGTTTCTGCATATCTTCTGTATCAACACCAGGATTGACCATACCTGCAAGGTCACCTTTAACGTCTGCCAAGAAGACAGGTACACCCATATCACTAAAACTTTCAGCTAATACTTTTAATGTAATTGTTTTACCTGTGCCTGTTGCGCCAGCAATCAAGCCATGACGGTTAGCCATTTTAGGAAGTAAATAAATATTTTCTCCAGCTTCATTTTGTGCAATCCACACTTTATTATCTTTTAACATATCTCCACCTCTTTCTCTTGTAATTTATTATACACATAATCAAATAAATAATCATCTTTAATTGCCGATTCAATGAAAAACAGCACCAAAATTCTCGTACAGACATCACCTGTCTTAAATCTTAGTTTTTTTATTTTTCTTCTGACTTGATCACCAGCAAGTCATTCTTTAATCGTCTTTTATTAACCAAGTATTCCCACCATTTTCTACGCATTTATTTAATTGTATTTGCAACGAGTTTTAATACAAAAAGCGCTATAGATATCTCAACCTGTTACCATTACAGGCTGTCAATAGCGCTTTTTACTATACATTATAATAATACACCATTTTTCATTTCGAAAACGTGATCCGCATATTCAAGAGCATCTTTTTCATGGGTGACCATTAATACTGAATGTCCGCTGTCTGCAAGTTCTCTTAAAAGCTGAAAAACAATTTGCGTTGTTTCATCATCCAAATCACCTGTTGGTTCATCCGCAAAAATGATTTCTGGGTTATTGATCAAAGCGCGGGCAATAGCCATGCGACGCAGTTCACCACCAGATAAATCACTGGCATAAACATTGGCAAGATCGTCAATACCAAGACGATATAATAATGTCATTGCTTCTTCTTTTTTGGTCTCCGGATCTCCATACATCATCACCGGCACAAGTACATTATCAAGGACTGTTAAACTGGATAATCCTGTCTGACCCTGAGGTACAATGCCAATATATTGATTACGGATCTTGGAACGCTCATCATCACTAAGTGCATAGAGGTCGCATTCATCAAGGAACACCTTACCAGAGGATGGCATCAACAAGCCACAAAGCATATTGGATAAGGTTGTTTTGCCACCACCTGAACGTCCAACAATCACACTGATCTTACCTTCTTCAAGAACGAAATCAGTCTCTTTAACGGCTTCGAAGACATTTGTATTCTGACTATTACGAAAAAACTGGCGACTGATTTTTTGTGCAACAAGCTTCATCAAGCATCCTCCCTCAACAACAAACCGGTCTCACTCTTGGTCATCTTATGAGCTGACCACAGTGCTGGTATCAGTGTTGCCAATAACGCTAGGGCGAAGCTGCCAATGATCATCATAATCATCGCCATTAATCCTGGCATAAGTAACGGCAACTGTAACATACCACTTAAAATACTGGCAGATGGGACAACAATCACCAAACCAATTAAAATACCCAATACAGCACCTATACTACTAATCAGGAGTGCTTCCATACTCATGATTTCAAATAATATTTTTCTTGAGGCACCACTAATACGCAGGATGGCAAATTCTTTCTGTCGTTCATTGCTGATCATCATAAAGACTGTCATTAAAATCACCAATGCCAATATCCAAATGATACCAGTTAATATACCGATGACTCGAGATACGCCTGATAAGCCTGACATAAGTGAAGCAATCATACTTCGTGATGAGCTTGCTTCAACTTTGGTAATATGGATATTGATATCATCTGCAACAGTTTCAGCATCCTTATTCTTTTTGACTTTGATTAAAACCGCAGAAGCGGCTGTATCGATATTAACGCTGTTAAAGGCATCAGTATCAAGTAAAGTTACTGAATTAGCCGCCATTTCTTTAATTGTGGCCATGTTCGTATAAACAGCACTGTCAAGACCCGTTCCGGTACGAGATAACTGGGCAACAACATAATAATCATTGCCATAAAAGCGCAACGTACGTGATAAAGGCACATTGATATTAGCTCCGACAATGATATCTCCCATGCCCATCTTACCCTGATAGGTATCCTGGATCCATGGCTGGATTGAGAAATCAGTTTCAGGATCAATACCTATGATTTGCACACGTGATGAACAGCAGCTTGCTTTAGCTGATGTCAGATAAAACTGTTTAGAGATGGCCTCAATACCTTCAATACCATAGATTTTCTGGATGTCTCTTCCTGACATATAGTAATTGCCCGTAATGCCCTGAAGGAAAATATCATCAACAGCTCCATGACTTGTGGCATTATTGGGAACGACAATGACATCAGCGCCTAAACGAGCTGTATAACTGTTCAAGCCTTTCTGTAAACTCATGATTGTCATTCCCCCAGCGAATACCGCAAATGACAAACATAGAACCAGCAGAATTAAGGCAAAGGAACGAAACAGTTTACGGCGGATATTATTAATCGATAATGTCCATGCAATTCTCATAATCAAGCCACCTTAGATACGTGCATGACGTTGAATCGCCTTCTGTTGCATATTGATGACAATATCAGCTGCAGCAGTAAGAATCACAATAATGCCTAAGATCATCATAGCTGTTTTTGTCATGTGACAATGCATATCAGGCATCATACAAATATTGATAATTGTTCCTGGTACAGTAATCATTAATCCACCAAAGGCGACCATCGCTAAATCAATGCCAGATTTCGTCTGTTGAGGAACAACTAAATGAATAAGCGACAAAACGACCATAATTAAAGAGATAACCTTTAAGACTTCTCCTGCCCAGTGACAAGCCATAATGTCTTCACCCATGATTGCACAAACAGGGAAAAGAAATCTTATACCAAAGGCAAAAGCCAGTGAAATCACAACTAAAAGCAAATCAGTGATACTTATTGCCATTTTATCATTATTGAATATCATTTACGTTTCCTCCTTCGTCTCCATATTGCCAGCCTATTAGCGTTGACAAGGAGATTTTCTGTATCAATTTTTCTTGGACAGACATTGCGGCAACTTAATGACTTACCACATCCTGCAAATACATGGCTGCTGTATTCTTTAACCACCTTTTTAGCTTCCTGAGGTGACATTTCAATGAGCAGTCTCGTTGTTAAAGGAACAGTTGCCATTCCATAAAATGATCCCCCTACGGTGATTTATCAAATCAAGTGCAACACTAACAAAAAAAGAAAAGGTTCATAGAAACCAGTTATAATGTAAGTAACCACACCAACAGAATAACGGAGGTAATCTATGAACTATTGTCATCTTACCATAGATGAGAGATGTTG
>JAGBPZ010000087.1 GCA_017633115.1 Erysipelotrichaceae bacterium
TATGAATTCTTCGTTGACTGTCAGCGTTCAGTACCAGAAGCTATCATCGCCTTTTTAGAAGGTAATGATTATGAAGACACGATCCGTAAAGCTGTCTCACTTGGCGGTGACAGTGATACAATTGGCTGTATGGCAGGTGCGATTGCCGAAGCTTATTATGGTATGCCTGAAGAATTCAAAGTCGAAGTCTTTAGACGACTAGATGAACCGCTGGTTCGTATCGCAAAAGATTTTCAAAAGTTTTATCATAATGTATCTAGTCAGCCAGAGAATTCTCTGATAAATACAGAGTCCGAATTGATTGCCTGATTCATTAAATTCCTATGCATCACTATGTATAGGAGTTTTTTGTTTATGAATTCAAATATTCAGTTTATAATAGAGATAAAGGTAGGTGTTATATATGAGTGAAAAGTATTTAGGTGAGAGTTATAAAAGACTTGGTTTTGGCTTGATGAGACTGCCAAAAAACGACGATGTCATTGATATCGAACAGGTCAAAACCATGGTCGACATGTTTATGGAAGCAGGTTGTACCTACTTCGATACAGCATGGGCGTATTCTGGCAGTGAAGAAGCTATGAAGGCAGCTTTGATTGACCGTTATCCAAGAGAATCATTTACAGTGGCTACAAAGAATGCGGCCTGGAATAATTGTCAAACACGAGAAGATGCCATTAAACAGTTTGAAGTCTCATTAGAAAGATCAGGTGCCGGTTACTTTGATTTTTATCTGCTTCATAATTTAGGCAATCAGCGTACTCATTTCTTTGAAGACTTTAAATTATGGGATTTTATTAAAGAGAAGAAAGAAGAAGGTTTGATTAAACACATCGGTTTTTCATTCCATTCGACTCCAGAAGAGCTTGAAGAAATATTACAAGCACATCCAGAGGTTGAATTTGTTCAACTACAAATCAATTACGCTGACTGGAACAATTCAGCTATTCAATCACGTGGCATTTATGAAGTGGCAAGAAAGCATAACTTACCAGTCATTATCATGGAACCGGTCAAAGGTGGTTTATTAGCTAATCCTCCAGAACCAGTAGCAAAGATATTTCGCGATGCTGATCCTGATGCTTCTTATGCATCATGGGCTATTCGCTTTGCAGCAAGCCTTGATGGTGTTATTTCTGTCTTATCAGGTATGAGCAATATTGAACAGATGGCTGATAACCTGTCTTACATGAAGGATTTTAAACCATTGTCACCAGAAGAACAGGAAGTCATTGTGAAAGCGCGTGAAGCTTTAGAATCTATTCCAATTATTCCTTGTACATCATGCGATTATTGCGCCAAGGTTTGTCCAATGAATATAGGTATTTCTGCTTCGTTTGCTTCTCGTAATATGTTGTCTCTTTACAATAATATGGATCGTGCTTTAGGTCATGAAAGATTCAACGTTATAAGAGCCGGTAAAGGGCGTGCTAATGAATGTATCCAATGTGGTCAGTGTGAAGAGGTTTGCCCACAGCACATTTCGATTAGAGAAGAATTAATGGAAATTGCTGAAACATTTAATATGTAAAAATAGTCCTGTCGCTAACGCGACAGGATTTTATTACCACTTTAATAATCTGTTTTTCCCAGAAGCTAATTAGCTATTCCACATAGATTGGCGATTGATAAGGTTGTGCATCACTAATACCTCCTTATATAAAATGGCTTTTGTGTTAGTTTTATCGATGAAAGTAGTGCGTGAATTAAAGTGGTTTAGTACAATAGTGATATGTGATAGGAGGGGAGATTATGGATACTAAAAAGATCATTGCAGATATTTGTGAAGCAGAACAACGACTACGCAATGGTCGTGACTTAACAACTCAAGAACAACTTGAAAAATTGCGCTTTTGTGAATTAATGCTTTACTATTTTCATCGCAATTTTCCTGATCAAAAGAATCCTTTTCTGTATAAGAAAGCTCATATCACAGACAAGCACTTTTCAAAGATCCTTGATCCTGATTACCATCCTTCACGTCCGGTCGTCATTGCTTTAGGACTGGCTTTAGAATTGGATATAGATGAATTCGAATTATTATTGAAAAGTGCTTATTACTCACTTTCAATCAATAATACATTTGATCTTGTCGTACTTTACTGTATTGCACATCGCATTATGACATCTTTATTGTGAATGAAATTCTTTATGACATGAATCTTTTATAGCTGACCTCACGTGGTAAATAGAGATGGATGGTCTTAGTCAAAGGGACGTCTTTGGCTTCCAATGTATAACTAAGTCCACTCATAAAATCCTCTGCTCTCTGATTTGTCTGTAACTCGTATTTTAGTATTACGATATGGCGATTTTTCAATGATTGGGCAGGATATTTAATGTCTTCGTATTGGCTGATTGTAAACTGATCTACCGCATTCATTGATGGATTATAACTTAGATGATTGCTAAAACTGGTTTCATCTAAATCATTTTTTTCGACTTCATAGTCTTCAGTTTCAAAAAGAAATTTAATTAATGCGTCAAACATATTCATCACCTCGTGATTATCCTATCAAAAATAAAGTGGTAAAAATTCGCGTAAAAAGCGAAGTTTTATTTAA
>JAGBPZ010000014.1 GCA_017633115.1 Erysipelotrichaceae bacterium
ATTATGACAATCTGCCATCATTTCCTCACAAACACATTCGTGACTGCCACATATACATGTATGACCGCCAGGTACATCAGTGTGATTGATAAATGACTGATAAACATCACACAACATCTTGTATTCATCATCATTAACTGGATATAGATGACTATCATTGATACCTGCCACATAGACACATTTCATATCGTAATCACTATAAATGACATAGTGACGATTTCTCGTTTCATCAAAGTGTCTAAGCAGTACACAATAGTGTTTGGTTTCACCGTTAATATTGATATGTATTTCTTTCATATTATTGATTCCTAATACGATCGAGATAACCTTGTAGAATTTCAACTGCCGCCATCTTGTCAACAACATTTTTGCGTTTTTTGCGTGAGACATCACCCATAAGCAAATAGCTAGTTGCCACAACAGTTGATAAACGCTCATCTTCTAAGATGACATTGACATCCATCATCTTTTCAAGTCTCTCCTTGAAATCAATGGAGATCTGAGCTCTTTCACCCAGATCTCCATTCATATGTTTCGGTAGACCTAATACGATTGTATGAATTCCATATTCATCCACAAGGGCTTTAATGCGGTAGGCGCATCTTTTATAGGCTCCCTCTTTAAAACGATATGTTTCAACACCATGTGCCAATAAACCAAGTTCATCACTGATGGCAATGCCACATGTACGAGAACCTAAATCAAGTCCAAGGATGCGCTCCATTATCTAGACTCCAAATAGAATTTAACTAATTCTTCAATAATCTCATTACGATCAACCTGCTGGATGATAGAACGAGCATTACGGTGTGCAGAAATATAGGCTGGATCGTTAGAAATCAAATACCCAACAATCTGTTGAACAGGATTATAACCACGTTCTTCTAATGCAGAAGCAACAGTAAGCAGATTATTATGAATGACTTCTCGTTTTATTTCGTCTCTTTGGAACAAACGTGTTTTTGTTAAATCTTTTTTCATTTAAAACGACCTCCTTCATTGGAACCATTATCCATATTTTACCCCATTACAACAAAAAATTAAAGTGTAACACTCTCTAAATTATAAAAACCATTCATTATGAAAAATAATTATACCTATTGTGTATAGATGACTAAAACATAGAAACCATGACATATAAATTAACTTCTTAAATGTTACAAAACCAGAAGAACGTCATTATGCATAATTCACATCAATAGTATATTTGTGTCGGAGATTCGCTGACAATCTTTTGTTTGAATACGGAATAATTTCATCCTTCATCAAGCGTCCCAAAACTATGCCTGGATCTTGATCGATTGAATCAGCAAATTCTACTATTATCTTTTCATTATAGTACTCACAATTTTTAATAAATAATTGATATGGTTCTTCCGGTATCAATGCATTACGTGCATATAAATCTGCTTCATCTTCAGCACTATCTTTTATAGTCATGCCAAAGTCATTATTCATGACATGTCCGATTTCATGGAATAATGTAAACCAGAATGTATCCGCATAATGTCTTCGATCATTAATCATCAACATAACCTTACCATCTACTCTTTTAGTAGCACCATTTATGCCCGAATTTTTAATATTCGGAAGGACTACTAGAATAACGCCTGTTTCTTTTAAAGCATTTGTAACTTCAGGAAGAAATCCATCGTGATTCTTAGTTTGTGATAAAATAAAAGGAATGACTTTTTTAAATTTTCTTTTATTAAACTTAGGAGCATCGATTTTTAAAGCTTTATTAATTGCAATTTCCACCATTAGGTTGGCATTAATAATATTAGATTTTGATAGTTTATCTCTATCACTTCTAAAGTTCACAGCAAATTTAGCCTCTTCTAACACCGTAAGAGAAGATACATTGAGAAAATCACGAACACATTTGATTTGTTCATCAACTTTTCTCGACAAATTAGGTAGGCCAAAATTATCTCGAAAATATTTATAGTCTATAAACTTAAACACATCTCTTTCTTTCACCAATTCTTCATGAGATAAGTATTCAGCCATCTTTTCGTCATATGTATTTTGCAAATTGAGCCAAAACATCACCGATGTTCCAAACATTCGTGATAATTTTGTCGCAATTTCAATTGATAAACGTTGTTCACCATTAATGATAACACTTAAATTCTTGGGTGTTGTTCCTAATCTCTTCGCAAAGTCTTCCTGCGTTAGTCCGCTATCTTCTACCAATTCTTTAATATAGTAACCCGGATGGAATGCTATCATGTCTTCGTATTCAATATAATTACTCATAATGCTGACTCACCTTCTTTATTTCTACAATTTTCACTCTATCTGCAATCTCATCTATATTACAAGGATTAAATACATTTTCATTTTCGTCAAGTGGCTGTAGTATAATTCTCCACTTATCCCTTCTAGATTTAACATCGATAGCAAAGAAGCCTTCCCATTCACCGTTAAGCTTATGAAAATGAAAATTATGCATTGATATTATATCTTTAATAACAACTGCACTCTTTATTGCTTCTATTCTTGACATGAAGCTTATGGTTAAAGCCTTATTACCACCAAATAACTTTTTTGCTTCTTTTAGACTAGTACATTGCTTCTCGACTTTATTATCTTTATAGACAATTTTCATAAAAAGTCCTTTCTATTATTACCCAATAGGTAATTTTATTATACACCACAAACTGAATTTTGCAAATAATAAGCTCAGTAAGCAATGTCCTTTTTTTCTTGTTCTTATATTTTAGTTAAATTTTCAATAATACTTTCTATACGACTTATTTACATTTATCGTTCAATATAGAATGGTCTTCCCTGTTTATGGTATAGTAGTGATATCAAAACATATGGAGGCGTAATCTAATGAAACTACCTGGTTATTATTCTTCTGGACAGTTTGCAAAAATGGCACATGTGACCTTAAGAACTATTCGCTACTATGATCAAAAGAATATTCTTAAACCATCATATATCAATGAAAGTGGTGCCAGATTTTATACTGACGATGACTTTGCCCGCCTCCAACAAATACTTCTACTGAAATATCTTGGTTTCTCTCTTAGTGATATACAGGAAATGACTATTGAAGCTACTGATTTGACGCATATGCTCAACTCTTTAAAACTTCAAAGACGATTGATTGATGACCAGATCGAACAGATGCAGCTTGTAGCACAAGCCATAGATAATACAATTGAAACTATTGAATCTAAACAAGATATCGACTGGAGCCATACTCTGGATCTGATTCATTTAACAGGAATGGAACACAGTTATAAGATCCAATATCAGAATGCCAACAATATCAATGCCCGTATCCAGCTCCACAACAATTATTCTACTAATAAACAAGGATGGTTCCCTTGGATCTTTGAATTCATTGATTTCAAAGAAGATATCCAAATATTAGAGGTTGGCTGTGGAAATGGTGCTTTGTGGCTGGATAACTATGATAAGATCCCAGAGCATTGTCATATCACATTGACAGATATATCTGAAGGTATGATCAGAGACGTTAGACGACAAATCAGTAAAAATGACAACCGTTTTACTTTTGAAGCAGTTGATGCCCACCAGCTTCCATATGAAAATCATAGTTTTGATCATGTCATCGCCAATCATGTACTGTTCTATTGTGATGATATCAATCAGGTGCTTTCAGAAATCAAGCGTATTCTTAAGCCAGAAGGCAAATTCATATGCAGTACTTATGGAAACAGACACATGCATGAAATCACAGATCTGGTGCAGGAATTTGATAACCGCATTGTTTTGTCTGCAAATCTTCTTTATGAAAGATTCGGCTTGGAAAATGGTCATGACCAGTTAAGTGCATACTTTACAAACATCGAATGCCACCACTATGATGACAGTATTGAATTAGATCAGGTCGAACCATTGATCGAATACATCTTGTCCTGTCA
>JAGBPZ010000088.1 GCA_017633115.1 Erysipelotrichaceae bacterium
AACCACCGAACCAAAAGGAACTGAGTTACAGTCAGCCGCGTTTAGCCACTTCGCTATCTCTCCACTGGTGCCGGCTAAAGGACTTGAACCCTCAACCTACTGATTACAAGTCAGTTGCTCTACCAATTGCGCTAAGCCGGCATATAATGGTGGGAGTTGACGGGCTCGAACCGCCGACCTTATGCACGTCAAGCAGACGCTCTCCCAGCTGAGCTAAACCCCCACAGAATGCAATAGTATATTAACATCTCATTTAATCACTGTCAATCATTTTCATGAAAAATACCTTAGCACAGAAGTATAATTGACAGATTGTTTTTTTAAAGAATTATGGTTGCTTATTAAATGTCGTCACCCATATTGATGCCATTTTCAATCCATACTGGCAACATGTCTTTAAGTGGCTGAAAGCCTTTAGGCGTCTCGACGATTGGATGGCGATTTGAACGATAAGAACGATAATATTTACGCTTTGGTTCTTTACGGATTGCTTTAAGTGACAGCTTTGCCTGATGAGTTTCAGGATCTATTTCCAATACCTTAACACGGGCAGTGTTACCAAGCTGAACATATGAACTGATGTTTCTTACGAAACGATCAGAGATTTCTGAAATATGAATAAGCCCACTGGTATTATCAGGAAGTAAGGCAAATGCACCGTATGGCTGAATTCCGGTAATTGTGACTTCAATGACGTCACCTGCTTTGATTTGTTCCATTGTTTGCCCTCCTTGTGAATCGTATTATAGCATAAGAAGCAAATATTAATGCACATTTCTTTTCTTTTTTTTTGATTGTGTTATAATAAGCGTGCAAAAAAGAGGTGTATATATATGGATTACGAAGAACAAGTAACAGAAATCAAAAAAGTTATTAGAAAATTAAGACCTTACCTGATGAGAGACGGTGGGGATTTAGAATACATCGATTTTGTTGATGGTGTAGTCTATATTCATATGCTGGGTGCTTGTCAGGGTTGTGGTTTAATTGATTCCACACTTAAAGATGGTATCGAATTGATTATGATGGACGAAGTTCCAGGCGTCATTGAAGTACGTAATATTTAAGATGGCCAGGCCATCTTTTTTCTTGTCAGAAATATTTTTATTTTATGAGTTGAAATACCGATATGCTCATATTATAATACAGTCAATCACATATTAAGCTCTTATTTAGAACCACTTAGATGAGGATCGATGAGGTGGTGCCAACCCTTGAAAGAAGAAGGTGGCTTACCGAGCAAGCTCGCTTGAACAATAAGAGGATGGCAAAAGCTTTCCTCTTGGAAGCTTTTTTTAATGGAGGAAGGTCATGAAAGAAAAGATTTTATTTACATCTGAATCAGTGTCAGAAGGTCATCCAGATAAGCTCTGTGATTCCATCAGTGATGCGATTCTTGATGAATGTTTAAAAGGTGATCCTAATTCACGTGTTGCCTGTGAATGTTTCGCAACAACAGAATTGTTGGTTATTGGTGGTGAAATCACAACCAATGCTAAAGTGGATTATGATGCCGTCGCCCGTCAGGTCATGCGTGACATCGGTTATATTGACGATGATATTGGCATCGGTGCTGATACCTGCACAATTAAAGTTGTCATGGATGAACAGTCAAGTGATATCGCCTTAGGTACAAACAATGAAGTTGGCGGTGCTGGTGACCAGGGTATTATGTTTGGTTATGCAACAAATGAAACACCAAACTATATGCCTTTACCAATCGCTATGGCTCATGAATTGATGCGCTATGCTTCACAGTTGCGTCATGAAGGCACGTTTATTGGCGCTCGTCCAGATATGAAATCACAGGTGACAATTGATTATACGGATCCTGAACATCTTCGCGTTGATACTATTTTAATGTCAGTACAGCATGATGATGGAGTTGATTTGGATGTTTTTAAGACATTTATCAAAGAAAAGATTATGGATCATGTCTGTGATATGTATCATATGAACAAAGACTATAAAGTCTTCATCAACCCAACTGGTCGTTTCGTCATTGGTGGTCCTCATGGTGATACAGGTCTGACAGGACGTAAAATCATCGTTGATACATATGGTGGTTTTGCCCGTCATGGTGGTGGGGCTTTCTCTGGTAAAGACCCAACAAAAGTTGACCGTTCAGCTGCTTATATGGCTCGTTATATTGCCAAAAATCTGGTTGCTGCCGGTTTATGTGACAAAGCTGAAATTCAGTTGTCATATGCCATTGGCGTGAAAGAGCCTACAAGTGTCTATGTTGATGCATTTGGTACAGAGAAGGTATCAATTGATACAATTCTTAAAGCAATTAAGGCCGAATACGACTTAACTCCACAAGGTATTATCAATACATTAAATTTACGTCAGCCAATCTACAGACAGACAGCTGCCTATGGTCATTTTGGACGTACTGATATTGAACTTCCTTGGGAACAACTTGATATGGTTGACACTCTGAAAAAATATTTATAAAATGAAAAGGACTTATAAAAAAGTCCTTTTTTTAAACAATTAGGAGGCAGAATATGAATACAAGTTTGATTCGTCAAAGAGCAGCCGAATTTCACAATCGCTATGCTAGTGAACTTTCAAGAATCTTTTTGATTATCGGCATTATTTCTTTGATTCCAGCAGTTTTTGACATGGGTGACATGAACACGAATGTTGTTAATGTGGTTCAGACAGGTACTGTTAACCGTGTTTTCTCATTTGGTGGTCTTGTCTATGTGCTTTTATCTATTTTATTCATCCCACTAGAACAAGGTTATGTAGTCAGTACCCTTAAGGTCATCACAAATCGTGGCAATCAGTTAGAAGACAGCGATGCTATTTATGGTTTGACACATTATTTAGATCTTGTCTCTACTTATATCTTACGTTTCCTTTATGTGGCAGCTTTTACAATCGTACCATGTATTGGTTTGATGTTCTTAGCGATGTTGTTTGCATCTATGGGGTTAGCACCAGTTGCTGGCATGATTGGTATTGCAACAGCAGTTTTAGCTGTTTACCTTGCTATCCGCAATGCGCTATTGACAGCGTTGGTTGGTTACGTTATTGAAGAAGATCATGTTTATAATGTCCGCGCTATTACCAGATCACTTGAATTAGTCAATGGTCATAAATGGGAATTCTGTAAGCTGATTCTAGGCTATCTTGGCTGGATCATTGGTATGGCATTTGTTAGTGCAGTGGCAGTTTCAACATTGAGTCTGGTCTTTGGTGCTTTACCAGGTATCATGGGTCAGGTTTTAAGTGCTGTTTTTGGCAGATTGGTTGGTGTTGTTCTTGCATGTTATACTTACCGTCCAAAGATGCACTTATCATATGCCATCTTCTATGAAGAATTGCGTTATGCAAGTGGACGTCGTTAAACTATAAAAAACAAAGTCTGAATGATGAAGTTAAACAGCTTCGAATTCAGACTTATTTTTTTACACTCATCAATTTTTTATGCTTCTGAACACATTAATGGTATAATGAAATTGTAAAATATATCCTTGTAAAAGGAAGTAAGGAGGTCTATACGATGAAAGTTACAATTAGAAGCAAGAACGTTCGCATTACTCCTGATATTGAAGCGAGAATGGGTAAGAAATTAGCTATTCTCAACAAATACTTCATCATGAGTGATAACGTTGAAGCTAAGGTTCTCATCAAGGGTTATCCAACAACCCAGAAAATCGAGGTGACGATCCCAACAGAGTATGTCCTCTTGAGAGCTGAGGAGACGGCTGAAGATCTATACGATGCAATGGATGTTATCGTTGACAAGCTCGAAGGACAAATCAGAAAATACAAAACTAAATTAAGCAGAAAGTCTAAAAATAATAAGCTGGCTTTCAATATCGCATCACTTGATGAAATCGCAGATGAATATGAAGATGAGGATGTTGTTGTTAGAACAAAGACAATCAATCCAAAACCAATGGATCTAGAAGAAGCTATTATGCAGATGGAATTGATTGGTCATACATTCTTCGTTTATAGAGACATTGAAGATGATACTGTCAGCATCGTCTACAAACGTCATGATGGCGATTACGGCTTAATTGAAACTGAATAAACATTTGTCCTAAAAACACCGATTAAATCGGTGTTTTTTTATGTTCACAAAGAAAAACTGCAGCTGTTTGCCAGCTGCAGAATAAGTGATTATTTGTCTTTAGAATGTCTTTCACCGATCTGGAATTCATCACTGTGTTCAAACATATAAAGAACAGTGATTGGATCGTCACCAGTTAACTTCTTGAAGTCATCAGTGAATTTATCCATTTTACCTTCACGGATTGCCTGAGCAAAAGTAACCATACCATCACTTGAGAATGGTGCTTCACTATCTTTCTTGAAGACACCATCAGTTGTTCTAGGTACACCCATTGCATCGAAAATCTGATAGTTCTCTTCGTCAGTGACTTCCTGATAAGTGACATGGTTACCAGTTGCCTGGTTACCATATTCAATAAATTTAGAAATAGTCATTAATTCAGGTCCATTGATGTCCAATGGAGTATTGCCATATTCGAAAGCACGATGTAAAGCATAAGCAACTGCTTTAGCACAGTCTTTACGAGAAATATAAGCCATTAAGCCATCGCCCTGACTGTTTGTCAGTGGAGAACCTAAGTTAACATAAGTGAAGTAATTTGTGATCATTGCTTCTGCATACTGTGAATTACGCATGAAGATATAATCTAAACCAACTTCTTTAATATAATTTTCAGTGAAAATGTGGTCTTTCTTTTCAACACTTGGATTAGTTTCATCATCAGCGTTGACTAGAGATGTGTAAATGATTTTCTTAACACCAGCTTCTTTAGCAGCATCAACAGCGTTTTTATGAGCTGCCTGTCTCTTTGCGCCAACAAATGGCATAGAAATAAGTGCTAAGGCATCAGCACCTTTGAATGCTTCAATTAAACCATCCTTGTAGTTGAAATCAGTCACATGAGTTTCAATACCTTGATCTGCATATGGTTTGAGTGATGCTTCACTGTAACCACAGAAAATCAAATTGTCTTTTGGTTCAAGTGTTAATAATACTCTTGCTGCTTCTGCACCTAAATTGCCATCAACACCTGTTAATAATAGTTTTCCCATATATATCATCCTCCCTAATTTAACTATAAATCCTAAAAACTGTAACGTCAAATGATTCGTTACAGCTTGAAGGATTTGTTCATGGGGAAACTTTTTTTATTTTAGTAGGATAATTTTCATTTTTTTGGACTATATAACTATTGAGGGGAGAGTATCAGGGCATCGCCCTGAATGATATCATTTTTTGCCATCAGCTTATCAATGTCATTTAAAATCGTTGTTTTATTGCGTGACCAAAGCGGAGCAATTAAATCCTCTGCAACTGCATCACCAGTCAAACGCTCAATGACGACACGAGCAGGAATATAACGCAGCTGTTCGACAACGAGCTTGATATAGTCGTCACGTGTCATCACAGGAAACGGATGTTCACGATATTCATTGGCAAGTACAGTTTGTTCAATGATATAGAGACTGTGAATTTTAAGAGCCTGGATATCAAGCTGTCCTACAGCTTTGGCTGTCTCAAGCATCATATCGAAGGTTTCATATGGTAAGCCGTTAATGATATGAACACAGACATCTAAATGATAACGACGCAGCAGAGCAACAGCTTGTTTAAAGGTTTCATAATCATGACCACGGTTCACACGTTTAGCGGTCTCATCATGAATTGTCTGCAAACCGAGTTCTACATAAACATCTGTTCGGGTATTTAAATCCGCCAGATAGGCTGCGATATCTTCATCAATGCAGTCGGCACGGGTACCAATCGCAATACCCACAACGTTGTCCATTTGAGCAAATGGTTCAAAGCGTTCCTGCAAACGCTCAACGGGTGCATACGTATTGGTAAATGCCTGAAAGTAAGCAATAAATTGAGCATCAGGCCACTTACGGGTCATCATTTTAACACCTTGAACAAATTGCGTCATGAGAGTTTGATTGACATCACCCGCAAAGTCACCGGATCCTTTTGCCGAACAGAAAGTACAACCACCAAATCCAACCGTGCCATCGCGATTAGGGCAGGTAAAATCCGCATTGAGAGCGACCTTGGCAATTTTCTGATGATATTTCGTTTTTAGAAAATAATTATAGGTGTGATAACGCTTGTTATCGAGTGAATAAGGAAAAGGATTATACATTATGATCACCGCTCACATTATACCACAAGAAGAAAGGAAGATTTTATGTTTTCAATTCAACACTTAGCGATTCACTATGGGAATCATATGATTTTAAAAGATTGCAGTTTTGATTTACCCGATACAGGGTTGATTGGCATTTTAGGCCCAAGTGGCTGTGGCAAAACATCATTGCTTTATGCCTTAAGTGGTCTATTAAAACCATCAGAAGGGCAGATTCTTTATAATGGCAGGCCTCTTGATCGTCATCATTTAAGAAATCAGATTGCTTTTATGAAACAGAATGATGATTTACTGCCATCACTTAATGTCAGAGATAATATCACAATTGGCTGTCAAATTGCACAAACAAGCTACACCAAACGCGAATTTAATCATCTTATCCGTCATCTTCAAATCGATCATCTTTTACATCGCTATCCTCATGAGTTGTCGATAGGTCAACAAAAACGCGTCTCTCTTGCCCGTGCACTTCTTAAAAAAGCGGCAGTCATTCTTTGTGATGAGCCAACAGGAGCACTTCATTCGAAAATGGCACAAACAATCATGTCTTTACTTGAGGAAGCGTCTAAAAAAGCATTGGTGATTGTGGTCTCACATGATGAAAAGCTTCTTTTAGAATCAACCAGCGAGATCATCCGCTTTGATCATCACTTATTAAAGACGTCTCTCTCTAAATCTCATCAAACAGTTGACAAGTTGGAAATCAAACATAAGCGTCAATCGTTATTACCTGTCGCAGTAAAGGAAGTGATGTATTATCGTCGTCATTATTTCATTTTATGCATGTTTCAATGGCTGGTGTTATCGGGATTCCTACTTCTATTAAGTGGTGTCAATGGCTTGAAAACAAGTATCGATGAAGCAAAGACTAGTACAGTACTCAAAAATATCATCACTGTAGAAGATCCAAACGGTCAGGAATTGACACTTAATGATGCTCGTGCAAGAAGGCATTTCTTGTTCGATTATGGAACAATCAAGGAGAAAGCAGCTAAAGGAGCATCTGTTGCCTGTTTGCCAGCTGATTGTGATCATATTCTTCTTGAAAGTGGCCGTCTGCCGGTAGCCGCTGATGAAGTATTGATCAGTAGTGCTCTTAATGAAAAACTGAAAAACAAGACCCTTCATTATACTCTTGATGAGACTATGACACTCACTGTGACAGGAGTATTGAAAGATGATTTTTACCATCGTAAGGAAATCTTTATGACGTCAGCTTTTACCAATCGTTATCCTGATTATCAATCACGCTATATCTATGATTATGAAAGCACCGATGTAGAAAAAGACCTTAAACGCTTAGGGAAAAAGTATGATGTCATGTGTGAGGCAAGGATGACGCAGATGAGTTATCAGACCTTGATTACTATTGGTGAAATGGTGGCAGTTGTTTTTCTTAGTGTCAGTTTGATTTCTTCAATGATGTTGATGCGCATTGTCTTTGCTTCAATCAGTAATCAACGTCGCTTACCCCATGCTTTGATGCGTTCACTAGGCTTAAGCAAAGGTAACTTAAGACGCCAATTATTCAATGAATCAGTGGTGTTGACGGTTGCTTTAGGAACAGGTGTGATTATTATCACGATCTGTTGCATTGAGCTCATCAACAAGGTTTCACCATGGTCCTCTATCTACCATTTTACTTTTATACCTTATACATTTTTTATGCCTTATGACATGTTTGTCATGGTAGTGATTGGCTTGTTTTTGATTGTGATGATAGTCAATCAAGGGCAGTTAAAAGGTTTAGATGACTATCATGTCATGATGATTTTGCGAGGTGAAGATTAATGATTATCCTTAAACATATCCATAAATATTATGGCTACACTCATATTCTTGATGATATTTCCATGACATTTAATGATCATGGATTCTATGGCATTACTGGACCAAGTGGATGTGGTAAAAGTACGCTCTTACATCTTTTAGCTGGTATTGATTCACGTTTTGATGGTGAACTCATCATTGATGGAGACAAGGTGCAGTCTTTAAGTGACCATTTTCGTGTTTCAATGATTTTTCAGGATTTCAATTTAATCGGTTGGTTGAGTGTCAGAGATAATTGTTGCCTGTATGATTATTTTCATCGCTCAAGCGGACCATTGACCTGTGCAACCGAAGCATTTCAACATACACCAGTGTTACGATTATCATTAGGACAGCGACAAATCGTCAGTTGTGAACGTGCCTCACATCCATTACCGGAAATCATTCTCGCTGATGAACCAACAGCATCACTTGATAGTGACAATGGTCATCAAATGATGACCCAGCTGGCAAACGATGCCCGTCACAGCCTTGTTATCATCGTGTCACATGATCAATGTTTGTTAGAACAGTATTGCGATACGATTTATTATATGCAGGATGGGATGATCGTTGATGTCAAAAAGCTGCAGACTTCAATAAGTGATCAGGCTCCAGTTCCCATTAAGTCACATTGTTCTTTAACGTTGTTGACATTGAAATCACTCAAAAATCTTAAATCTTATTCGTTACAGATGGTCAGTTCATTATCATTGTCACTGCTGTGTTTAATGCTGACATTGTCGTTATCGTTCTCGTTTAAGATGAAAGTCAATGATGTGATTGACAGTCTCTTACCAACACGTATGATCAGTTTTAAACTGCACGAAAATGATACTTATGAAAGTATTGATTTTAGTGATATGAAAGAAATCAAAAATGTCTTTGTTTATGCTGATGATATTGAGCTTTTAGGCTTGTCTTTTGATGAACGTTATCAATCCAATCAGGCTTTAGCTATCAGTGATGAAACCGACACTGTCACTGTTGTAACTTATGGGCAATTGATATCATCTGCAGATGAAATCGTATTACCACTTTCAACGGCCTTACGTTTAAATGATGATGTCAAGTCTTTAATTGGGCAAACAGTTTATATTCATTATAAGTATGGTCGTAAGGTCAAAGGGTATCCAGTGACAATTGTTGGCATCAGTCCTCAACAGTTAAGCTATACCGCTTTTTATCAGAAGCAGGGTGCGTCATGGCAACATCTATTGGCGTTATTTGATGCCTCGTTACGTTCAAGTTATGGGATTATCCATTATGCAGGTAAGACTGCCAAGGTGCTTGAAAAGCTCAAGGCTCATTATCCAGATTATGAATTCAAAGCTGTTGGTGATCAGACCAAAGCCAAAGCCGATCATATGATTGATCAGATACAGATGGTGTTAGGTTTGTTTGCCGGTTTGACAATGTTGGCGAGCTTA
>JAGBPZ010000015.1 GCA_017633115.1 Erysipelotrichaceae bacterium
AAGTCAGCTGCCATATAGTCTTCTGGGAAAGTGACTGTAACGTCTTTTTCTTCATTAGCTTTAACGCCAACAAGCTGATCTTCAAAGCCAGGAATGAACTGACCTGAACCTAAAGTCAATTCATGATTTTCAGCGCTGCCACCATCGAATTCTTCGCCATCGATAGAGCCTTTATAATCGATTACTACAACATCGCCATCCTGAGCTGCATCGTCTTCTTCACGAATAACGTATGTAGCGTTCTGATCCTGGATGTTTTTAATACGTGCATCGATTTCTTCATCAGTAACTTCAACTGCTTCCTTCTTAACATCTAAGCCTTTGTAATCACCTAATGTAACTTCTGGTAAGACTGTAGTCTTGAAGACTAATACTAATTCATCAGCATTCATTGTTTCAGCATCAACTGTAGGCTGTGTTAAAGGCTGAACATTATTGTCCATAAAGACTGACTGATATGAATCCTGAAGAATCATATCTAAAGCTTCCTGCATAATATATCCAGAGCCAACTCTGCTTTTAACCATGTTTAATGGTGCTTTGCCTTTTCTAAATCCAGGAATATTAACCTGACCAGCAATTCTTCTTAAAGCGCGTTTCTGAGCGGCTTTCCATTCTTCTTTATCAAAAGTTGCCTTAATTTCAACTTGACTTTCTGGTAATTTTGTAACAACTGTTTCCATAAATATGTCTCCTTTTCTAAATGCGGAATCCATTATACACCATTATGTAAAATAATGCAATAAAGAGGTATTCTCAAATCATCCCTATATAAGTACGAAATTTGAATTATTTTAGTTCTCAAATTTCTTTAACATCTGAGTCATTTCTTCAACTTCTTCAAGAGTAACATTGTAATCAATCATTAGATCCTGTTCATCCATATCAATCAGTTGCAGTGTAGCCACATAATAATGAATCGTTGCCGCTATCAAGGCATAATCTTCTTCATAGAACTCACGTGGATAAGCAGCATAGAGAATATATTCTAAGTATTCAATACATTGCATCATCAATGTTGGATTACTGTCCTCAAGTACACGTTGTAAATGTCTTGTGATCCCTTCATAACAAAGTTGTTCTAAAACTAGTGGTGCATACCCAGGATCAAAATAATAAGTGCTACCATATTTAACAACCTCAAATTCTTCTGAAATCTGTTGTTCAATCATAATTTCCATAAGCAATGTTTTTGCGAATGGAGGTTTTGTTTCATCTTTCAAGTAACGTCTGATATCAGGAATAAGACGACGAACGTTAAGATCCTGAAGCTGATCGAGAACCATGTAAAGTAAATCCTCATTGACATCTTCACGATTAAGCAAAGCACCGATTTCTTCAACTGAATAAATCGTCTGATGACCATGTTCAACAAGCTGATTGGCTTCCTGTTTGGCATAAAGAATATCATCATAAACCATATTGAATAAGGATTCATATTGAGTAGGAATATATGGCATTGATAATTCCTCAATCAAAATGTTGATTGCATCTTCAAATTCTTCAGTCATTTTCAAGGCATTTAGATACAGTGCCAATACTTCATAATAAGTAGATGAAGCCTGGGATTTCGCAATTTCCCCTTCTCTTTTAAGTGTCTGATAGTTTTCCAAACCATTTAGACAAACCAGACGTTGATAACGTACTGTTTCATCATTCGTATCTGTCAACAGTTCCAATGCTTTAGCATATTGACCACTTTCAATTAAATCTTCAATCATTGTTCCCCCTCCTAATAAAAACCTGTTAGAAACAGGTTAGCGAGATTCAATCAATAGCACCAGATTATCCGTGTCAATAACAACTCGTCCAAGTGACTGATTGGATAAACATAATGGATCACTACGTACAAGCGTATAATCCTCTATTGGATAAAGACAGTTTTTCAAACTGATTGTTACCTCATCTAAGGCAAACAATGAGAAATAACTATCAGTATTGATATCTAATTCATGATGACCTTGTCTTAAAAGTCTGATTTTATTACTTTCATCATAAATTGTGATGTCATATTGTTGATATTTTTCAAGCAGGCATAAGGTAGCCATAAAATGATCCAAACGACCACCTGTCACACCATAAATATCGATGGCACTGTAGCCTTGTTTAATTGCATACATTAAAGCCAGTTCAGTATCTGACTCATCCTTTTTAGCAGGAAAAGTTATGACTTCAACATTATTGAGGATACTTCTATCTTCTAGCGTGTCGAAGTCACCAATTGCTATCACAGGTTGAATGTTTTGCTTTAATAAATGAACAATGCCATAATCAGCAGCTATATAGTCAATGGAAGTATCTTTGACTATACCTGCATCTCTAGCACTGTAAATACCTATTTTCATAATAACGAAGCAATTCTTTCTTTGCGGTCTTCAGCATTAAAAACATAACTTCCTGCTACTAAAACATCGACACCAGCTTCAACGCATGATTTGCCAGTTTCAGCATTAATACCGCCATCAACTTCAATTAAATATTGATGTTCACGTTCATTTAAGGCACGGATTTTATCAAGGCTGCCACTCATGAATGACTGACCACCAAAACCAGGTTCAACACTCATGACAAGTACTAAGTCAATATCATCTAAGAAATTCTTGATGGCATCAACTTTTGTACCAGGTTTAATAGAAAGACCAGCCTTAACACCTTTTTCATGAAGATGATCAATTAAGGCTTTAATAGATTCTACAGAATCCATTGCTTCAATATGGAAAGTAATCAAATCAGCACCTGCAGCAATAAAACGATCTGCATAGAAAGCAGGATCACTGACCATTAAATGAACATCAAGATATAAATCAGTGATTTTTGAAATCTGTTTTAAAATATCAGCACCAAATGAAATGTTTGGTACAAAATGACCATCCATAACATCGTAATGAAGCCATTTTGCTCCACCCTGCTCAACATCTTTAATATCATTTTTTAAATCAGTGAAATCAGCTGAAAGCACTGAAGGCGCAACTTTAACCATACTTCTTTTCCTCCCTTAAACGTGCATCTTTTAACATAACTAAATAATGAGCATAACGTGACTTGGCAATAGTACCTTTCTCAACTGCCGCCTTGACGGCACAGTCCGGTTCTTTATCATGCATACAGCCACGGAATCGACAATCAGGTGTAAGTTCTCTGAAATCATGATAACTAGTCGATAATTCTTCTGGCGTTAATTTCATTTCTAACGAAGAAAAACCAGGTGTATCAGCAATATAACCACCATACATCTTAATCAGTTCAACATGTCTTGTGGTATGACGACCACGGCCTAAAGCCTGAGAAATCTCTCCTGTAGCAATATTCTGAGTCTTGTCTAAAGCATTCAACATTGTCGATTTGCCGACACCACTTTGACCCATGACAACTGTCACTTTATCTTTTAATAAGCTTTTGATTTCCTCCACACCATCGCCACTCATACTATCAATAAAGTGGAGTTCGTAAGGTGCATAACGTTGTTTAATATCATCCATCTTTGTGTCATCAATATCAATCTTGGTAATGATGATGACCGGTTTAATATCAGCGTTTTCAACAATCGCTAGAAATTTATCTAATAAAATATCATCAAAATCAGGCTCAGTAATGGAAAATACTAATAGTGCCTGATCGACATTGGCAATTGGTGGACGTTCTAACACATTGAGTCGAGGTTCCATTTTCAGAATATAGCCTTCTTGATGGCCACTTAAATCAAATTGACAGAAGTCACCTACAAGTGGCTTCTGTCGATTATTTCTAAATCTGCCTCTGGCACGTGTTTTATAAACCATGCCATCAGCTTCTACATAATAGAACCCGGCTAATGCTTTAATAATTCTTCCATAAAGCATATCAGCCATTATTCTCCATTATTTTCATTTTCAGTTGTATCATCGTCAGTCGTGTCATCTGGACCTTGTTCATCAGGCACTGTTGGCTTGTGATCATAATAATAAAGTGTAATTGTTTCACCTTTTCTTGTAACCTTTGTATATGGATCAAGAGACTGTTTGACAACTGTATTGACTGACATCTTGGCAATTTCATCAGCGTCAGTTGGTGGTTCAAGAGTTTTCAGTTTAACTGTGAAGCCAGCACTTTCGCAGGTTGATTTTGCAGTTTTGATTTTTTCTCCAAGCAGGTAAGGAACCGTTATTTCAATACCTTTAGAGACTGTCAGAGTTATTTTTTTATCGTCATTTGTTGGATCCTGTTTTTCTCCTTTGGCAATTGACTGAGCAATAACTGTACCAGCATCAGCTTCATCATTTTGTTCATATTTAGAGACAGTGAATCCGAGTTCTTTTAATTCTTTTTCAGCTTCTTCATATGTTTTACCAACATAATCATTCATAACGATCCATTTACCTTTAGAAACAGTTAAAGTGACAAGGTCGCCTTTTTTTGTTTCGGTATCGGCTTCAGGATCTGTGGCAATGACAATACCTTCATCGTATTCATCACTGAGTTCTTCTCTTATATTTTTGTCTACTTCATAGCCTTCATTTTCCAGCAATGTGATAGCTTCCTGTTGGGTTTTACCAATGACGTTGATCATCGTCAATTTGGCATTAGCAGGTCTGATAAAGAAGAAATAAACCACTAATGCAGCAGCAATGACCAGGGTACCAAGAACACCGCCAATAATCATTCCATAATGATGTTTAACAGGCTCTACTTCCTCTTCCTCAACTTTATAATCCTTTTCGACGACTTTGACCATGGTATTGTCGATGTCTTTAGGAGAAATTTCTTCATCATTAAATAAAGTGCTTGAATCAGCAATGATTGTAGGTGTCTGTCCCTCTTCTACATGCTCGAAGACAAGTTTTTCTTCATTCTTGCGTGAAAGACATGTCTGTAAGTCATTCAACATTTCATTAGCCGAAAGATAACGATCAGCCTCATTTTTTGCTGTCGCTTTAATAATGATATTTTCAACTGATTGTGGGATAGAATGGTCGAAGTCACAAACAGAAGGCATTTCATCACGCATGTGTTTCAGGGCAATATTAAGTGGAGATTCACCATTAAAAGGTACTTCACCACGTAATAATTCATAGAAAACAATACCTAAAGCATAGATATCACTTTGTTCAGAAGCTTTTTCACCTTTGGCAATTTCAGGTGCCATATAATGAAGTGAACCCATAATAGTATTTGTCTGTGTCACCTGTGACAATGACTGAATTGAAGCAATGCCAAAGTCGGCAATCTTTGCATCACCTACATCATTGACAAGAATATTTTGTGGTTTGATATCACGATGGATAATACCATGTGAATGTGCCAATGCCACACCTGCGGTAATCTGACACATGATATCAACTGCTTCAGCGCATGTTAAACGGCCACGCTGACTTAACAATTTTTTCAGTGTTGGACCTTTGACATATTCCATGACGATATAGTAGAGATCATCTTCTTCACCAACATCATAAATGGCAACAATATTCTTATGTGATAAAGCGGCTGCCGCACGTGCTTCGCGATGGAATCTTGTGATATAAATTGGGTCACCGGTCAATGAAGAACGGAGAATCTTAACGGCTACTTCACGATTGAGAATCGTATCATATGCCGTATAGACATCTGCCATACCGCCTTGTCCAATTAGATTATTCAATTGATAACGATTGGCCAATACTCGTTTAGCTGTACTCATTTAGTTCTCCTCCTCAACTAACACGATGCCTGTATTATCATATCCGCCTGCCTCATTGCTTAAGCGGATCAGTTCATCGACTTTTTCAACAGTAGTCATATCTTGATTAATGACTTTAAAAATATCTTCATCAGTAAGACTGTTATATAAACCATCACTACATAATAATAAATGTTTTTCTTTGGTCACCATATGGCTGACCTTAAGTGGTGATGTCACACCAACTGCCTGTACCAATACATTACGCTGTGGATGATATTGCGCAGCTTCATAGGACAAATAACCATTTTCAACTAACGCATTGACGAGCGTATCATCAACAGTTAACTGGCGAATACAATTATCTTCAACTGCATAAGCACGACTGTCACCACAATGAGAGATATGGACTTCATCATTGATACAATAAGCTAAAACAATAGTTGTGCCCATACCTTCAAAATCGGGATTAAGGATACTTTCTCGTTTGATTGCCTGATTGGTGTTTTCAATAAGGCAGTGCAGCCATGATTTAACTGATTCCTCATTCACAAAATCACCATGATCAAATATATGTGAAGTCAAATAATCACAGGCCATGGTTGAAGCAACTTCACCAGCACGGTGACCGCCCATACCATCACAAACGATTGCGAGCCATTCATCACCATTGACTGCATATGCAGCTCGGTCCTGATTGACCTTACGCATCTGACCCACATCAGTTTTTGCGACTATGTTCATCTGCCCTCACCTCCTGATCTTTTCGCACGCAGTTGCCCACATGCCCCATCAATGTCACTGCCATGTTCTTTTCGCATTGTACAGTTGATGTGCAATCTTAATAATTCATCCTTGAAT
>JAGBPZ010000089.1 GCA_017633115.1 Erysipelotrichaceae bacterium
ACGACAACTGATCATATGAATGTCAATATACTATTATTGTTTCAGCCAGCAGAAGAATCTCCGGGAGCTGCTAAAGACGTTGTGGCTTCAGGTCTTTTAGAGCACTATCATGTTGAAGCTATTTATGGACTTCATCTGATGCCGATGTTTGACTTTGGTACTTTAATCTCAAAACCAGGCCCAATGATGGCTCAGTGCGGTGAAATCAATATCACTATCCATGGTAAAGAAGCTCACGCTGGTACCCCTGAAGAAGGTATTGACAGTATTGTGTTGGCGGCAGAGCTTATTCAAAATTATCAGACGATTGTATCAAGGAAAGTTTCGCCGTTTTCCCCGGTCGTCTTAAACATTGGTACCATCCAAGGAGGACAGGCACGTAATTCTGTCGCAGGTAAGGTCATTATGACAGGAACGTTGCGCTGTTATGATGAAAAAGTCTTTTCTGATGTTGTCAAACAGATGGCAATCGTCAATCAGGCATTAGAGCTTAAAGGCTGTCAGATTGATTTTGACTGTGAGCCAATGTATCCGCCACTTATTAATGATGACAACCTTTTCCAATTGGCACAGAAAGTGACTGATATCGACGTATTATCAACACCTTTAATGCTGGCAGAAGATTTTGCGTTTTATGGACGCATTGTGCCTTCGCTTTTTGTTTATATCGGTACGCAAAAAGGACAACAAACAGGTCTGCATACAGCGACATTTGACTTTGATGAATCATGTCTTATAAAAGGTGTTCAGTTTTATATTCAAATGATTAAGGCTTACGAATAGTAAGTCTTTTATCATGTTTTGGTAAATAAATAATTATCATAATAATAAAAAGTCCTTGACTCATGATAAATCGTTTGTATAATGAGAGTATGCAAAGCAAAAAAGCTTTCAATAGGAGGGGGACATATGGAAAAGAAAACAAATATCCAGGAAATTTTTGGAAAGCTCGTATTCAGCGATCAGCTGATGAAAGAAAAACTGCCAAGAGATGTCTATGAAGCTGTTCATAAGACCAGTAAATATGGTACGCATTTACAGCTTGATGTTGCCAATACAGTTGCAGCTGTGATGAAAGAATGGGCACTTGAAAAAGGCGCTACTCACTTCACTCACTGGTTCCAGCCAATGACTGGCGTCACTGCTGAAAAACATGATTCATTTTTATCCTTACATTCTAAAGGTCAGGTATTAATGGAATTCTCTGGTAAGGAACTTGTTAAGGGGGAACCTGATGCTTCAAGTTTTCCAAGTGGCGGTCTCCGTGCTACTTTTGAAGCACGTGGCTATACAGCATGGGATCCAAGCTCACCTGCTTTTGTGAAAGATGGTACTTTATATATTCCTACAGCTTTCTGTTCTTATAGTGGTGAAGCTCTAGATAAGAAAACCCCACTATTAAGAAGTATGGAAGCTTTAGATCATGAAGCAGTGAAGGTTCTTCGCTTGCTTGGACATGATGAAGTCACTCATGTCAATACAACAGTAGGCAGTGAACAGGAATATTTCCTGATTCATAAAGATTTATATAAAAAACGTAAAGACCTGGTATTGACAGGTCGTACATTGATTGGCGCACCTGCTCCTAAAGGACAGGAAATGGATGACCATTATTTTGGTGTGTTAAAGCCACGCGTTTCAGCATTCATGCATGATTTGGATGAAGAATTATGGGCTTATGGTATTCCGGCTAAAACAAAACATAATGAAGTCGCACCTTCACAGCATGAACTGGCACCAATTTTTGAAACATCAAATATCGCTGTCGATCACAACCAGTTGACAATGGAACTCATGAAAAAGGTTGCTGATAAACATAACCTCGCTTGTCTTTTACATGAAAAACCATTTGCGGGTGTCAATGGTTCAGGTAAACACAACAACTGGTCAATTTCTACTAACACCGGAAAGAACCTGTTGTCTCCAGGAAAAGATCCAGGCAAAAACACATTATTCCTGACATTCCTGATGGCAGTTATTGCTGGGGTCGATGATTATCAGGACTTGTTAAGAATCTCTGTTGCCAGTGCTGGAAATGATCATCGTTTAGGTGCCAACGAAGCACCACCTGCCATTGTCTCTATCTTCTTAGGCGATGAATTGGCAAGTGTTTTAAAAGCTTTAGATCATGGCAAAACTTATAAATCAGAAGGTAAGGAACAGATTGAAACCGGTGCTCATGTATTACCTCATTTTGATCGTGATACAACTGACCGTAACCGTACTTCTCCATTTGCTTTCACTGGCAATAAATTTGAATTCAGAATGCCAGGTAGTGCATTATCTGTGGCTAACCCAAATATCATTTTGAACACTATTGTTGCTGAATCACTCAGTCAGTTGGCAGCTAAACTGGAAGCTATTCCTGCTGAAGAACGTGAAGATAAGATTTATAGCATCTTTAAAGATATGCTTGATGAACATAAACGCATCCTCTTCAATGGCGATGGTTATACTGATGAATGGGTTGAAGAAGCTAAACGTCGTGGATTATTCAACCTGAAATCTTTACCAGAAGCAGTACCACAGTTGTTGTCAAAGAAGAACAAGGACTTATTCACAAAGCATCAAATTTATACTGAAAGTGAAATTGAATCACGCTATGAAATCTATCTCGAAAACTATGCCAAAACAATTCATATTGAGGCATTGACAATGCTGGATATGGTCAAACGTGATTTCACGCCAACCTTATTTAAATATATGAAGAGTATTGCGGAATGTATCCGTGAAAAAACAGCCGTGATTGAAGCATCCGCTGGTTATGAAAAATCTGTTTTAAAAGATCTTGATACCTCTGCAGATCAGCTCTGTGCAGATTTGAAAAAACTTGAAGACGATATGGCAGATGCTGAAAGCAAGAGTGACCTCTTAGCGAAAGCAAGTTATTATCAGTCAACGATTTTGAAAGATATGGATGATGTAAGACAGAGCGTTGACTTTATCGAAACACTGCTGCCAGAAGATGAATTACCATATCCTACATACGATGAATTACTATTCTCTTTGAGATAGAAAGGAAAAGTTAAGACTCTTCCGTCACGGAAGAGTCTTAATTAGAATTTAGCCATGAATTATACACAAATCGAACATGATGCCTGTGGTATTGGTGCTATTGTCAATATTGATGGGCATCAGGATCATCAAGTCGTTGATGATGCATTGTCAATTGTAGAAAAGCTTGAGCATCGTGCAGGTAAAGATGCTGCTGGCGAAGTTGGTGATGGTGTTGGCATCCTTCTTCAGATTTCACATGACTTCTTTAAAAATCAACTTGGTGAAGATCTTAATGAACGTGATTATGGTGTTGGCATGTTCTTTTTTCCTGATGATGCCTTAAAACGCACGTTTGCGATGCGTTTATTTGAAATCATCACTAAGAAAAATGGACTTTCTTTTCTCAAATGGCGTGAAGTGCCTGTCAATCAAAGCATATTAGGTCAAAAAGCTTATGACTGTATGCCTCATATCATGCAATGCTTCATTAAAAGACCAGAACATATCAATCAGGGTATTGATTTTGACCGTCGTCTGTTCGTCGTTCGTCGTGAATTCGAACAAAGTTCAGAAGATACTTATATCTGTTCGTTGTCATCACGCACGATTGTTTATAAGGGTATGTTTCTTGTTCACCAGTTACGTGAATTCTACGATGATTTAAATTCACCACTTTATCAAAGCGCAATTGCGATCGTTCATTCACGCTTTTCCACAAATACTGTGCCAAGCTGGCAGCGTGCCCATCCTTATCGTATGATTGCTCATAATGGGGAAATCAATACGATCAGAGGTAATATCGACCGTATGCTTGCCCGTGAGGAGACGATTGGTAATCAGGTACTTGAAGATGATTTAGATAAAATTCTTCCTGTCATTAATAATGCTGGCAGTGATTCGGCAATGCTTGATAATACGCTGGAATTCCTTTATATGAGTGGCATGGATTTACCACTGGCAATGATGATTCTGATTCCAGAACCATGGAAACATAATACGTACATGACATCAGAGAAAACAGATTTTTATCATTATTATGCCACTATGATGGAACCATGGGATGGTCCTGCTGCCATTTTGTTTAGTGATGGTGATCTTGTGGGAGCAACGCTCGATCGAAATGGATTACGTCCATCACGTTATTATTTGACAGATGATAATCGTCTCATTCTTTCATCTGAAGTTGGTGTTCTTGATATCGATGCCAGACATATTATTAAAAAATCGCGTTTACAGCCAGGACGTATGCTGCTTGTTGATACTAAACAAAAACGTGTCATCGATGACGATGAATGTAAATCATCATATGCCTCTTCACAGCCGTATGGTGAATGGCTTGATTTGAATCTGCTCCATTTGGGGCACTTATCTATTCCAAATAAACAAATTCCTTTACATACTCAGGATGAACGTGATCGTCTTTATAAGGTTTTTGATTATACCTATGAAGATGTCAAAGATACAATTTTACCAATGGCCAAAGACGGCAAGGAACCTATTGAATCAATGGGACATGATATTCCTTTAGCGGTCTTATCAAGAAAACATCAGCCATTATTTTATTATTTTAAACAGTTATTCGCGCAAGTCACCAATCCACCAATTGATTCGCTGCGTGAAAAGATTGTGACCGATACCACTGTCTATATTGGTTCGGATGGCAATCTGCTTCAGGAAAAGAGTCAGAACTGTCGTGTTCTTGAAGTTGAAAATCCAATTCTGACCGGTCTTGATTTGATGAAAATCGAATCATTGGATCAACCCGGTTTCAAAGTTAAAAAAATATCATTGCTTTACTACAAACATACATCTCTGAAAAAAGCCCTTAAAGCTTTAAATATCGCTATCGATAAAGCCTACAACAAAGGTTTCAATATTCTCATTTTGAGTGATAAGGGCGTTGATGAAAACCATGTAGCGATTCCTTCACTGCTGGCAGTTTCATCAGTGGAACAACATCTTGTCCAGACGAAAAAGCGTACCGCTGTTTCTTTGATTCTGGAAAGTGGTGAACCACGTGATGTTCATCAGTTTGCGACTTTATTGAGTTTTGGCGCTCGTGCTGTTTATCCTTACCTGGCTCATGAATGCATTCATGAGATTATTAAAATAGGTATGCTTGATAAAGACGAACATACAGCTATTGATGATTATAACCGTGCAATTCTTGACGGTATTGTCAAAATCATGGCGAAAATGGGTATTTCGACTCTACAATCCTATGAATCGGCACATATCTTTGAAGCTGTTGGCTTAAGCAGTGAATTTGTGAATGAATATTTTACCGGTATTGTGACCCGTGCAGGTGGCGTTGGTCTTGAGGAAATATCTGAAGATGTGACTGAACGTCATGATCATGCTTTTGATCCACTAGGATTAGGCGTTGATACTACCCTTGATTCTTTAGGTTATCATCGCATGCGCAGTGGTGATAATCAGGAATCACATATGTATGATCCAATGACCTTGATTCTGCTGCAAAAAGCAGTGCGAAGTGGTAATTATGAGACTTTTAAAGAGTATACCAGACGTGTTGATGATGACCAGCGTCCACATACATTAAGAGGCATGATGTCCTTAGTAAGTGATCGTGAACCTCTTGATATCAGTGAGGTTGAACCAGTCGACAACATCGTTAAACGCTTTAAAGCGGGAGCGATGAGTTACGGCTCTATTTCACAGGAAGCTCATGAAACTATTGCCAAAGCGATGAATTCACTTCATGCAAAGTCAAATACTGGTGAAGGTGGCGAACCTGAGGAACGTTATGGTACAGACCGTAATAGTGCCATCAAACAGGTGGCTTCAGGTCGTTTTGGGGTCACGAGTGAATATCTTAATAGTGCCAAAGAAATTCAAATCAAAATGGCACAAGGGGCAAAGCCTGGTGAAGGTGGACACTTGCCAGGGACGAAGGTCTATCCATGGATCGCAAAAATGCGTTATTCCACACCTGGTGTATCGCTGATTTCTCCACCACCACATCATGATATCTATTCAATTGAAGACTTAGCCCAATTAATTTACGATTTGAAAAATGCGAATCGTGATGCCCGTATCTCCGTTAAACTGGTATCGGAAAATGGTGTTGGAACAATTGCTTCTGGTGTCGCTAAAGCAGGTGCTCAGGTCATTCTGATTTCTGGATATGATGGTGGTACTGGTGCCGCACCAGCAAGTTCTATTCATCATGCCGGATTGCCATGGGAACTTGGTGTTGTTGAAGCGCACCATGCGCTTATTGAAAATGGCTTGCGAGAACGTGTCGTGATTGAAACTGATGGCAAGCTGATGAGTGGCCGTGATGTTGTCATTGCAGCCTTACTGGGAGCTGAAGAATACGGCTTTGCCACCAGTATTCTTGTCAGTATGGGATGTATGATGATGCGTGTCTGTAATAAAAATACCTGTCCATTTGGTATTGCGACTCAAAATATGGCTCTTCGCGAACGATTTAAGGGCAAGAGTGAGCATGTTGTGAATCTGATGCGCTTCATTGCACAGGATATGCGAGAAATCATGGCAGAGCTTGGCTTTAGAACCGTCGATGAAATGATTGGTCATACAGAATGTCTCAAGCAGCGTCGTGGTGATACTAGACGTTCAGCTACTCTCGACTATACCTATTTGCTTGATCAAAGCTTCGCTACCCATCCTCATTCTCATTTTAATCCAGACGCTCTTTATGATTTCCATCTGGACCATACTACTGATATGAAGGTCTTAATGAAATCATTTAAAGGCGCTTTGAAAACTGGTAAACATAAAGAAATCAGTTTAACTATATCAAGTACCGATCGTGCCTTTGGGACTATCTTTGGTTCTGAAGTGACTAAAAGATGGCACCAAAGTTTGCCTGATGACACTTTTGTGATCAAAGCTTATGGTGGTGCTGGTCAGTCACTAGGTGCCTTCCTGCCTCAAGGTGTCACCATTCAGTTGACAGGCGACGCTAATGATGGTGTTGGTAAAGGACTCTCAGGTGGCAAAATCATCATCACGCCACCATCTGAAAGAGGCTTTACAGCCAGTGATAATATTATTGTTGGTAACGTTGCTTTATATGGAGCGACAGCTGGGACTTGTTATTGTGAAGGCATTGCCGGTGAACGTTTCTGTGTTCGCAACTCTGGTGCTACGGCAGTCGTTGAAGGATGCGGTGATCACGGGCTTGAATATATGACAGGTGGTAAGGTTGTTGTTTTGGGGGAAACAGGTAAAAACTTTGCAGCTGGTATGAGTGGTGGTATTGCTTATGTTTTAGATCGTCATCATTCATTATATAAAAAGGTTAATAAAGATATGGTCAAGATGGTTGAAGTGACAGAAAAATTTGACCAGCAGGAATTAAAGCAGCTGCTGATTGATTATGTTCAAGCAACTGGTTCTAAACTTGGCCAAACAATCTTAAATGCTTATGAGGATTATTTACCATATTTTAAGAAAATTGTGCCGGTTGAATATGCACGTATTCTCCATCTAATTAGTACTTTTGAGGAAAAAGGCATGAGCCATGAACGATCCGAACTTGAGGCTTTCAATGTCTTAGAAAGAGAGGCAACTCATGGGTAAAACAACAGGTTTCATGGACTATCAGCGTCATGATAATCCAGAGCGCCTCATTGAAGAGCGTATTCAAGATTATAAAGAGTTTCATACATCACTCAATCAGAAAGTAAGAGTTGAACAGGCAGCTAGATGTATGAACTGTGGTGTGCCTTTCTGTCAGTCATCAATCAGCCTTAAAGGAAGAGTTGTGGGCTGTCCATTACATAATCTTATTCCCGAGACAAATGATGAAATTTATCACGGCCATATTGCACATGCGCTTTCACGTCTTTTGAAAACAAATAATTTTCCTGAATTTACATCACGTGTCTGTCCTGCTTTATGTGAAAAAGCATGTCTTGAGGGATTATATGATGTTCCTGTCACCATCCATGACAATGAAAATTATATCATTGAAATGTCTTATGCCTTAGGATATATGAAAGCTCGTCCGCCAATGAGCCGAAGTGGTAAGAAAGTTGCCGTTATTGGCAGTGGACCATCAGGGCTCACTGTCGCTGATGATTTAAACCGTCGTGGTCATGAGGTCACGATTTATGAACGAGACGATGCCCCAGGGGGATTGTTGATGTATGGTATTCCTAATATGAAACTCGACAAGGGGATCATTGATCGTCGTATCACGTTGATGAAGGAAGAAGGCATTCGCTTCGCTTTAAATGCAGATGTTGGGAAGGATGTCAGTTTTCAGGAGTTAAAAGCTCAATATGATGCCATTGTCCTTTGCGTCGGCGCTAAGCAACCACGAAATATTCATAATATCTCAATGACTCTTAACGGTGTTATGTTTGCGGTTGATTATTTAACGGCTCAAACCAAGGCATTGCTTAATGATACTGTCAATGATATGGCTAAAGATAAACATGTCGTCATTGTTGGTGGGGGAGATACTGGCAATGATTGTGTCGCGACCGCGATCAGACAAAAATGTTCAAGTGTCACTCAACTCGAAATGATGAATGAGCCACCATTGACACGTCAGGCAGCGAATCCATGGCCAGAATGGCCAGATGTTAAAAAGACCGACTATGGTCAAAAAGAGGCTATCACTCTTTTTGGTGATGATCCTCGTATCTATAACACAACAGTTAAAGAGGTCGTAGAACATAATGGAACAATCGAGAGTATTGTAACCGTTAAAGTTGAGATGATTGATGGTCAGATGCATATGATCGAAGGTACAGAAATGACATTGCCTTGTGATCTTTTATTGATAGCGGCAGGCTTTACTGGGGTTGAACCTTATGTGACAGAAGCATTCGCTTTACCGCTTTCAGGTCGTTCGACAATTGAGACATCGGATTATTATGTATCAGAAGGTTTATTTGCTTGTGGTGATGGTCGCAGAGGTCAGTCACTTGTTGTCTGGGCAATCCATGAAGGCAAGGAATGTGCCAAAGCGGTCGATCGTTATTTGATGGGCTATACAACTATTAAGTAGGGATTATACAATGGCATTTGAAATTCATGAAGAATGTGGCGTGTTTGGCATTGTCAATTCTAAAAATGCAGCCCAATTGACTTATTACGGGCTGCATGCTCTCCAACATCGTGGTGAGGAAGGTGCTGGTATCGTTGTCAGACGCCACAAACTGCATATTGAAAAAGGTGTTGGACTTGTCAATGATGTGTTCAATGCAGAACGTTTATCACGTTTAACAGGATCTGCAGCTATTGGTCATGTTCGTTACTCAACAGCTGGAGGAGGCGGTATTCATAATGTTCAGCCGTTTCTCTTTCGCACTTTAAAAGAAGACATTGCAGTTGCTCATAATGGCAATATCATAAATGCGCAACAACTGAAGCAAACATTAGAAGAGGCTGGAGCTTTGTTTCATTCAAGCAGTGATACTGAAATCCTGGGACATTTATTAAGTCGTCATAAAGGAACGATGGTTGAACGACTCATTGCTTCATTGAAATATCTTGATGGAGCATTCGCGTTTGTCATTCTGACGGAAGGAGCATTATATGGTGCCTGTGACCGTTATGGTTTGCGTCCATTGGTACTAGGACAAATGAATGATGGCGCCTATGTCTTAAGCAGTGAAACATGTGCCTTGGATTTAATCGGTGCTAAATATATTCGTGACCTCAATCCTGGAGAAATTGTTCGCATCGATCGTGAGATTCATTCCTGTTCTTATACAAAAGACACACATCATGCGATGTGTGCCATGGAATATATTTATTTTTCTCGTCCGGATAGTGTACTAGAAAATAATAATGTTCATTCTGTCCGTAAATTGACAGGACGTATTTTATGGAATGAAGCACCAGTTGAGGCTGATGTTGTCATTGGGGTACCAGATTCATCGATTTCCGCTGCGAGTGGATATGCTGAAGCGAGTGGCATACCAAATGAAATGGGTCTCATCAAAAATAAATATGTCGGTAGAACGTTTATCCAGCCGACTAAAGAACTGCGTGAACAGGGTGTGCGTATGAAATTGTCTGCAGTCTCGTCCATCGTCAAAGGCAAGCGTGTTGTCCTGATTGATGATTCGATTGTTCGTGGGACTACGTCCAAACGTATTGTCACAATGTTGCGGCATGCTGGTGCCAAAGAGATTCATGTGCGCATTGCCTCACCAATGATACGATATCCATGCTTTTATGGCGTTGATACATCAACGAAAGAAGAACTGATTGCGCATCTTATGAAGATTGATGATTTGCGTGATTATCTTGAGGCTGATTCATTGGCATTTATTTCAATTACCGGACTTAAACAGGCAGCAAGTACTTCACAGGGATTATGTCTGGCATGTTTTAACGGTGACTACATTACTAATCATATAACAATCAATGAGTAATATATATTATTTGAGAAATAGAGGAAGACAGGTATGGAAATCATCTTTACAAACAACTTTCAACTTCAACATTTCAATGTATTTCGTACTTCATCCTGCTTTCTCTTTTCTAGGGATTCATCAATTTTTGATAATCCCTCTTTTTTAGGAGAAAAATTATGAAGGCATATTTGATTCTGGCCGATGGTCATGTTTTTACTGGTGAAAGTTTTGGCGCCATTAAAGAAACAATCTGTGAATGGGTCTTTAATACCTCAATGACAGGCTATACGGAGATTCTCACCGATCCTTCCTATGCGGGTCAGGGTGTTGTCATGACCTATCCCTTGATTGGCAATTATGGGGTTTCTTATAAAGATGAGGAATGCGGTCTTCCTTATGTTGAAGGGTTTGTCGTTCATGAATTATCACGCTTAAGCTCACATTTCAATATGAATATGAGCCTTAATGACTACATGATAGAAAATGATATCCCCGGCATTCAAGGTGTTGACACGCGTGCCGTTACTCGTATCATCCGTGAAAAAGGTTATATCAATGGCATGATTACCACACGTGATTATGATGTTGAGGATGTGCTTGAAAGAATTATCAATTATCATCCCCATGATTTAGTTAAAAGATGTACTTGTCATGTGCCTTATAAATTAGGCGAAGGCTCATTGCGTGTCGCTCTTTATGATTATGGGATGAAACGCAGTATTGCCAATGAGCTTGTTAAGAGACAGTGTGAAGTGACAATCCTGCCAGCGGACACCTCAGCTCAGACAATCATCAATGGCCATTTTGATGGGGTCATGCTCAGTAATGGACCAGGTGATCCTGCAGACAATGAAGACATTATTATGGAATTGAAAATACTTAAAGCCAGTGGCATCCCAATCTTTGCGATTTGTCTTGGCCATCAGATGATGGCGCTGGCACATGATATGACAACTTCACCAATGCACTTTGGCCATCATGGTGCCAATCATCCTGTCAGAGATTTAACTACTAACCGTATTTATATCTCAACACAAAACCATAACTATATGATTGATGCTTCATCCATCAACAAAACTGATGCATCGATATGGTTTGAAAATGTCAATGATGGGACAGTTGAAGGACTCAAATATTTACATGAACCAATTATGACAGTCCAGTTTCATCCCGAAGCGCATGCAGGACCACTTGATACGTCATTTCTCTTTGATGAATTCATACACATGATGGAGGAATATAAAGATGCCAAAAAGACATGATATTCATAAAGTTTTAGTCATTGGTTCAGGACCAATCATTATCGGCCAGGCAGCAGAATTTGATTATGCCGGTACGCAGGCATGTCGCGCTTTAAAGGAAGAAGGGATAGAGGTTGTACTTGTGAACTCCAATCCAGCTACCATTATGACTGATAAGGATGTCGCTGATCATGTTTATATCGAACCATTGACAGTTGAGAGTTTGACCATGATCATTGATCATGAGCGTCCAGATAGTATTCTGCCGACACTGGGTGGTCAAAATGGGCTTAATTTGACCCTTGCCTTAGAGGATGCAGGTGTTTTGTTGCAGTATCATGTCAAAACAATTGGCACCGATACAGCCACCATCCGTCAGGCAGAAGACCGTGAACTGTTTAAAGAGCTGATGGAATCAATCAATGAACCAATAGCGCCTTCACTCAGTGTTGAACATGTTGAAGATGCGCTTGAGTTTGCGCATGCAATTGGTTATCCTGTCGTCGTTCGTCCTGCCTACACATTGGGAGGAACAGGTGGCGGTATTGCTCATGATGATCAGTCGTTGCATGATATCTGCAGTAATGGCTTGCGTTTATCACGCGTAAACCAATGTTTGATTGAAAAAAGTATTGCCGGATGGAAAGAAATCGAATATGAAGTGATGCGTGATCATAACGGCAACTGCATCACGGTCTGTAACATGGAAAATATCGACCCTGTAGGCATCCACACCGGTGATTCCATCGTTGTGGCACCAAGTCAGACCTTAGGTGACTACGACTATCAGATGCTTCGTCATGCTGCCTTTAATATTATTTCAGCATTAGGCATTGAAGGAGGCTGTAATGTCCAATATGCGCTTGATCCTCAAAGCCTTGAATACTGTGTGATTGAAGTCAATCCAAGGGTCTCACGTTCTTCAGCACTTGCTTCTAAAGCAACAGGCTATCCTATAGCGCGATTAGCGGCTAAGATTGCCTTGGGCTATACGCTTGATGAAATCAAAAATGCGATTACTAATAAAACCTATGCTTCATTTGAACCAGCACTTGACTATGTCGTCGTCAAGATTCCTAAATGGCCATTTGATAAGTTCTATGATGCCTCAAGACAGTTAGGTACACAAATGAAAGCCACAGGGGAAGTGATGGCGATCTGTGATAACTTCGAAGGGGCATTGATGAAAGCTTTGCGTTCACTTGAGCAGAATATCAATTATCTCTATAAAAAAGATTTAAGTCAGGATTCACCTGATGAGCTTCGCCGTAAGCTGACGCATACCGATGATCAGCGTTTGTTTGTGATTGCAGAGGCTTTACGTCACCATATTTCCATGCGTGAAATTCAGGAACTGACAAAAATCGACATCTGGTTTATTGATAAGATCAGACATTTAGTTGAAATCGAATCACGTTTAAGAAACGGTCCTTTAACACCTGAATTATTGTTGGAGGCGAAAATCAGAGAATTTCCTGATTGTGTCATTAGTGAACTGACGCATATGGATGAAAAGAGTATCCGTCAGATGCGTATCGATAATCAGATTACAGCCTCTTTCAGACCTGTGGATACGTGTGCAGCAGAATTTGCAGCAGAAACACCTTATTTCTATTCAATGTATAATGGCGAACAGGAAGCTAGCGCCAACAATAAGAAAACCGTCATGGTTTTAGGCAGTGGTCCTATCCGTATTGGTCAGGGGATTGAATTTGATTTCTGTAGTGTGCATTGTGTCTGGGCATTAAAAGAAGCCGGTTATGATACGATTATCGTGAATAATAATCCAGAAACAGTGTCGACTGATTTTGATGTCGCTGACCGACTCTACTTTGAACCGCTCACAAGAGAAGATGTCCAATCCATCGTTGACATCGAACATCCTGATGGTGCCATTGTGCAGTTTGGTGGTCAGACAGCGATTAAGCTGACAAAAGATCTCATGGAAATGGGAGTGCCCATCTTAGGAACGTCACCAGATGATGTCGATGCGGCTGAAGACAGGGAACGTTTTGATGATATTCTGGAACGTTGTCATATTGACCGTCCACATGGCCAGACCGTCTTTACTGTTGATGAAGCTTTAAGTGCTGCACATGATCTTGGTTATCCAGTACTTGTTAGACCATCCTATGTTTTAGGGGGAGCAGGGATGGAAATCGCATTAAATGATGATGATATTGTGAAATTTATTGGTCATATCAATGAAGACTATCAGGAGCATCCAATTCTGGTTGATAAATATCTACCTGGTAAAGAATGTGAAGTCGATGCCATTTGTGATGGGCATGGTATCTTGATACCAGGTATCATGGAACATGTTGAACGTGCTGGCGTACATTCAGGTGATTCGATTTCAGTCTATCCGCCACAAAAAATAAAACAGACAATCAAGTCACAAATCGTTGACTATACTGATCGTCTGGCAAAGGCATTACATGTCGTTGGGTTAATCAATATTCAATTTATCGTTTATGATGATCAGGTTTATGTCATTGAAGTCAATCCACGATCGTCACGTACGATTCCTTATATTTCTAAAGTGACTGGTGTACCACTCGTCAAAGTGGCCACTAAGGTCATTATGGGTGAAAGTATTACTGACCAGGGCTACCACTATGGTATTCTGCCAGAGAAAGAGACCATTGCGATTAAAATGCCAGTCTTCTCATTTGAAAAGATTACTGGTGCTGATATTTCTCTTGGCCCAGAAATGAAATCCACAGGTGAAGTTTTAGGCATTTCAAGAGATTTCAATACCGCCCTCTATAAAGCTTTTGAAGGAACGGGTTTACCAATCTCACAAAAAGAGAATATCATTGTCACGATACGCGATAGTGCCAAGGAAGAATTCCTGCCAATTGCCCGAAAGTATTATGAGTATGGTTATCATCTTTATGCAACCAAAGGTACATGTGATTATTTAAAAGCCAACGGTATTAAGTCTCATCAAGTTAATCGTATGAACGAATCATCACCTACACTAATTGACTTAATGTTGAGTAATACTATCGATTTAGTCATCGATATGCCTTCACGTGACAATAACTTTAAAGACGGTTTTACCATCAGACGTTTTGCGGTCGAAGCAGGTATTCCAATTTATACCTCGCTAGATACCGCCAATGCCCTGATTAACTGCTTAACCCGTCATAAAGACAAACCAGATATCATTGATATCGCAACATTATAGTACAAATGGAGAGCAAAATCATGTCTCTCCATTTTTGTATAGAAGGTTAGTTTTAAACCAATTAAGTTTTAATACATTTTCATCAAATAAATGTCAAAAAGGGCCAAATATGTTAGTAGGACGTTAGTGGCAGTGGTGTATACTGAAATCAATATAACGTCAGCGTTGATATCGCAAATTCCTCATACCTGGTACTCATGGAAGAAGGAATTATTCGGCCTTTGGCTATTATTATGATACTGAGACAGAGATGTACTATCTCATCAGCAGATATTATGATACAACCATACTGATATTCATCAAGGCAGATACTGAACTGCATTAGAAGTAAGTTTTAACATGATAAAAACACCATCAGGCGATAAGTCTGATGGTGCTTGTCTTTTAAATGAATGTTCTATTGTGATTATGCCATACCTGCAGTGATGATAGCCATCTTGTAAACTTCATCAGCGTTGCAGCCACGAGATAAGTCATTAATTGGTGCGTTTAAGCCCTGAAGGATTGGACCATAAGCTTCATAGCCACCTAAACGCTGAGCAATCTTGTAACCGATGTTACCTGCTTCAATCAATGGGAAGATGAATGTGTTAGCCTTACCTGCAACTGGAGAGTCAGGACATTTAGTTTTAGCGACTTCTTCAGAAACAGCGGCATCAAACTGGAATTCACCATCGATGACTAAGTCAGGATCAATTTTCTTGGCTTCGATGACAGCATCATGGCTTAACTGAACTGTGCCACCTTTACCTGAACCATAAGTTGAGAAGCTTAAGACTGCAACTTTTGGATCGATGCCGAAATAATCAGCTGTTTTAGCAGTTTCGACTGC
>JAGBPZ010000090.1 GCA_017633115.1 Erysipelotrichaceae bacterium
TATGGAATTAAGAAAATAAAGGTAACGATTGAAGCGGCAATCTTTAATGAACGAGAACCAAATCGAGCTTCAAAGAATTGTGGCATAGTTGCTGAATCAAGATGCTGAGTCATGATTCTTGTACGACGACCAAGAATAACCCATGCCATTAATGACCCGATCAATGCATTACCAATACCAACCCAAGTCGATGCCAGACCATAACGCCAACCAAACTGGCCAGCATAACCAACGAAGATAACAGCTGAGAAGTAAGAAGTACCAAAGGCGAAAGCCGTCAGCCAAGGACCAACTGAACGACCACCTAAGACAAATCCATTAACATCTGTTGAATGTTGTCGGCAGTAAAAACCAATGTAGATCATCACCGCAAAGAAGACGATCAATAATAATAATTTAATAAACATAAACGCTCCCCCTTTTTATATTAACAGTTTAACGCGTTAAAGCGTTGACGTAGTAAAGTTTAAAGCATTTTGACTTGAAATACAAGGGTTTGAAGGAAAATAAATGAAATAATTTTACTGTTTGACTTTAGCGCGTTAAAGTGTTAAACTTTTTAACGTATGAGAAAACTAATTTCATAAAGGAAGGTGCCATAATGAGAAAAAATGTGAATGACCCATCAGTACGTCGCTTTTTTGAGGGGCTGTTAACACTGGAAAATATTGAGGAGTGCTACGCCTTTTTTAATGATATTTGTACACCAAATGAAATTTTGTCGATTGCCCAACGTTTCCAGGTTGGAGAAATGTTGCTTGATCAGAATACATATCAGACAATTTCAAAAGCCACTGGTGCATCAACGACAACGATCAGTCGTGTGAATCGTTTGTTGAACGATGATCAGGAAGGCATTGAAATGATTCATGAAAGAATTAAATAGGGGGAATGATGAATGATTAATGAACAAATGAAAAACTATGGCATGAATCGCTCGGCCATTCGTGACTTGTTTGAATTCGGTAACCAGCGTAAAGCCATCGTTGGTGAAGACAATGTCTTTGATTACAGCTTAGGTAATCCAAATGTTGCAGCACCTGCAGATGTCAATAATACGATTAAAGAATTACTAGCATCTAAAAATGATATATATCTTCATGGCTATACTTCAGCACAGGGTGATGCAGCATGCCGTGAAGCCATAGTGAAAGATTTAAATAAGCGTTTTGGGACAACGTTTAATAAGGATAATCTTTATATCACATGTGGTGCCGCTGCTTCATTAAAAATCATTTTGACAGCTTTATATACAGAAGGAGATGAAGTTATCGTTTTAACACCTTATTTCCCAGAATATAAAGTATTTGTTGAAACAACAGGGGCTAAACTTGTGGAAGTTATGTCTGATCAGTCTAATTTCCAGATTGATTTCGATTTGTTGGAAAAAGCCATTACACCACAGACAAAGTCAATGATCGTTAACTCACCAAACAATCCATCCGGTGTTGTTTATACAGAGGAAACAATTAAGAAGCTTGCCACCTTACTGGAAGCTAAAGAAAAAGAATATGGTCATTCAATCTATTTAATTACTGATGAACCATATCGTGAACTTGTCTATGATGATATTAAAGTGCCATTTGTGACTAAGTACTATAAAAATACAGTTGTTTGTTATTCTTATAGTAAATCATTGGCACTGCCAGGAGAACGTATCGGTTATATCTTGGTTCCTGATGAAATTGATGATGCCAAAGATATTTATGCAGCAGTATGTGGTGCTGGACGTGCTTTAGGTTATGTCTGTGCACCAAGTTTGATGCAGCATGTCATCGAAAAGTGTACCGGTCAGGTATCTGATATGAATGAATACAAAGAAAAAAGAGACTTATTATATAATGCATTGACAGAGTATGGTTTTACCTGCATCCATCCTGATGGTGCATTCTATCTGTTCGTTAAATCACCAGTACCTTCATCACAGGCATTCAGTGATAAAGCAAAAGAATTTGATCTCTTGATCGTGCCAGCTGATAGCTTTGGTACTCCAGGATTTGTTCGTTTGGCTTATTGTGTTGCTACTGACATGATCAAACGTTCATTGCCAGCTTTAAAGAAACTGGCAGACTATTATAAAGATGAATTAAACCAATAGAAAAGAGGATATGAAATATGCCAGTTACAGATTTACTTGAACGCAATGCGAAACTTTATGGTGATGAAGTTGCTTTAGTTGAAATCAATCCTGAAATTAGAGAAGAACAACGTGTCACATGGAAAGAATATGAATTAATTCAGCCAACTTCACGTTCTTACTATCGTCGTCAAATCACTTGGCGTGTTTTTGATGAAAAGGCCAATCGTGTCGCTAATACATTAATAGAACGTGGTATTTCCCGTGGTCAGAAATGTGCTATTTTGATGATGAACTGTTTGGAATGGTTGCCAATTTATTTTGGTATCTTAAAATGTGGCGCTGTTGCTGTACCTTTAAATTTCCGTTTTGATGAAAAGGAAATCAGATACTGTTTAGAAGCGGCTGATGTTGATGTCTTATTCTATGGTCCTGAATTTATTGGTCGTATTGAATCAATCATTGGTCATATCAAATCTTCAACATTACTTTACTTCGTTGGTGACCAGACACCTTCATATGCTGAAGACTACTATAAACAGGTATCAAATGCCTCTTCAATTGCACCATTAGTGTTGATTGAAGACAAGGATGAAGGTGCAATCTACTATTCATCAGGTACAACTGGATTCCCAAAACCAATTCTTCATTTACATGCTGCTCTTTCTCAAGCAGCTGAAATGGAAGCTGTCCACCACGAAACAAATCGTGATGATAACTTCCTTTGCATTCCACCTCTTTATCATACAGGTGCAAAATTCCATTGGATGGGTTCATTATATGCTGGCAGCCGTGCTGTCATCTTAAAAGGTACATCACCAGAGACAATCTTCAAAGCTGTTTCAGATGAAGGCTGTACAATCGTTTGGTTGCTTGTTCCTTGGGCTCAGGATATTCTTGCAGCTCTTGATTCAGGTAAATTAAAGCTTGAAGATTACCAGCTTGATCAGTGGCGTCTGATGCACATCGGTGCTCAGCCAGTACCACCTAGTCTGATCAAACGTTGGCTGGAATATTTCCCACATCATAAATATGATACGAACTATGGTCTGTCTGAATCAACTGGTCCAGGTTGTGTTCACTTAGGTATGGAAAATGTCCATAAAGTTGGCGCTATTGGTATTCCAGGCTACAACTGGCATGTCAAGATTGTTGATGAAAATGGAGAACGTGTTGCTCAGGGCGAAGTTGGTGAACTTTGCGTTAAAGGTAAAGGTGTCATGGTTGAATACTATAAGAAACCAGAAGAAACTGCAGAAGTCTTAAAAGACGGCTGGCTCTTTACCGGTGATATGGCTCGTCAGGATGAAGATGGCTTCATCTATCTGGTTGACCGTAAGAAGGACGTTATCATCTCAGGTGGTGAAAACCTCTATCCAGTACAGATTGAATCTTTCTTGGCTGCTCATCCAAAAATTCACGATGTTGCCGTTATTGGTCTGCCTGATAAGCGTTTAGGCGAAATTGCCGCAGCGATCATTCAGGTTAAAGAAGGCATGGAATTGACAGAACAGGAAGTCAAACACTTCTGTATTGATTTACCACGTTATAAACGTCCACGTCAGTTGATATTTGCGAATGTTATTAGAAATGCGACAGGTAAAATCGACAAACCTAAACTACGCGAAATCTATTGTGGTGAACGTCTGGTTGAACAACAGTCTAAAGGTTAATATTTGTAAGAATCATGAACATCAGCTCTACCGAGTTGATGTTTTGATTTTTTATAACGATAAAAAGATAGTTAAAACCCATTGATGAGACCGCTTATGCTTTCTTTCAATAAAGTGCGATATTTCTATGAATACCAAGGGTTTTTATGGTATTATAAGGGTAGAATGTAAGCGATTTCTTACACGAGTTATCGCGAAAATTGAGAGAGGAACGTAATAATGAAAAAAGTATTTGCAAGTGATTTCGATGGCACTTTATATTTCTATAAAGGAGAAACTGAAGAAGATAGACTACCACCAGCAAACGTACAGAAAATCAAAGAATTCCAGGCTGCAGGACATGCATTTGGTTTATGTACAGGTCGTCAGATTGGTGGTTTAACACCATTTATTGGTGGTAAAATTGAATGTGATTTCATGATCACAAGTACTGGTTCAAATATTGTTGACCGTGAAATGAAAGGCATCAGACGCCTGGAAGTTGATCGTAAGATCGTTGCTGAAATCGTTAAAGAAGTAAGACCTAGAGGCAATAGAATCTCTATCGATATTGATGGTGTTATCAATGTTTTTGAAGAAATGGATTATCCTGGTGAATACAATGTCATCAGAGGTGATTTTGAAGAAGAAGCACCTCAGGGTATGATTCATGGTGTTGGTATCCATTGTGAAACCGTTGATGAAGCAACTGCATTAACTGCTGAAATCAATGAAAAATTTGGTGATCATCTCAATGCTTATAGAAACGTTATCGAAGTTGATATCGCACCTAAAGGCACTTCAAAAGGTGAAGCAATTGCTGTTTTACGCGACTATTATGGAGACTGTAAGATTTATGGTATTGGTGACTCATTGAATGACTTACCATTATTAGAAGCATCTGATGTATCTTATACATTCCCATATGCACCTGAAGAAGTTCAAAAGAAAGCAACAAAAGTTGTTCCAACAATTGTTGATGCTTTAGAAGATTGCATGAACGACTAATTGTCAATTCACATAAAATCTAAAATTACCTTCAATAGTTATGACTGTTGGAGGTCTTTTTATTTGGGATAATGTAATCCGGTTGTTTATGCAATTTCACAATGGTAAAATAAAGATAGGAAGCGGAGACTCAAGATAAATACAGGAAGGAAGATTAAATATGTTACACGAAATATGTTTTAAATCTTATAATGGTCGTGATGAGGTTCAAGGGTGGATTTATGTACCTGCAGCAAAACCAGTAGGTATTATTCAATTGGTACATGGCTTTGGTGAACATTCTAGACGTTACTTACATATGATCGTTAAGTTCATGGATGCTGGTTTTATTGTTGCTGCTAATGACCATGTAGGTCATGGTAAAACAGCAGTTGTCAATGATGCCTGGGGTGACTGGGGCGACAAAGGTGTTCATACAATGATGGAAGATGAACATATTATGACGCTTCTAATCAAAGATAAATATCCTGGTTTACCATATTTCATGTTTGGTCATTCTATGGGCTCATTTATTACACGTGACTATATCACAAAATATGCTGATGAACTCACTGGAGCAACGATTTGCGGTACTAGCGGTACTTTCCCAGGCTTAGATAATGGTATTGCTTATTTACAGAAACTTGTTGATGAGGGCAAAGGTAAAGAAGCTGATCCTGATGTAGGTGGCATTGTCATGGGTGGTTTATTTGAACGTATTACTGAAGAAATCAAGTTTGGTAATGAATGGATCTGTCATGATCCATATGTTCAAGCCGACCATGCATATGATCCATTTGATGCTTTCACTAAACCAACAAATAATCAGTCATTCTTATATTTCTGTCAGATGATAGATGTCATCACAGGACCA
>JAGBPZ010000016.1 GCA_017633115.1 Erysipelotrichaceae bacterium
ATGATACTGCCAATTTCAACATCATCAGGATCAACTGTTTCAATATGTCCATCGACATCAAGGTTGGCATATTCAGGTGCAATATCCATTAAATGACTGATTGATTGACGTGACTTGTTGACTGCATAGGACTGGAACCATTCCCCAATCTGGTAGAACAACATAACAGCCACACCTTCACTGTATTGTCCTGTCGCAAAAGCACCAACCGTTGCCAATGTCATCAAAAATGATTCATCAAACATCTGGATATTTTTAATACCCAGTATAGCCTTTCTGACAACACTGCTGCCTACGATCATGTAAGGTACAAGGAACAGGATAAACATCAACCATTGATGATGAGCAATCACAGGTACAAAGTGATCAATGATAATCAATATAATATAGAGGATAAAGGCAATGATTATTTTAATTAAGTTTGTTTTTTGTTTCTTAGTGAGCTGATTCATAAATAAATCCTCTCTTTCAAACAGTTTTTATAAATAAATTTCGCAGTCGTCTTCTACTTTTTTGCAGGCTTTGACAACTTCCTGCATGATTTCATCAAAACGATCATCATCAGCGACAATTGTCATTTTCTGAGTCATAAAAGTGACCTGAGCATCCTGAACACCATCAACTTTTTTAGCGGCATTTTCCATTTTCTGAGCACAGTTAGCGCAGTCTACATAAATCTTAAATTTCTTTTTCATAGTATGTGTCTCCTCTTTTATTCTTCGATATGTTCTTTACCCATGGCAATAATCGTTTTGACATGGTCATCAGCAAGTGAATAATATTTAGCCGTGCCTTCGCGTCTGACACCAATTAATTTTGATGTACGTAAGATTTTAAGTTGACGGGAAATAGCAGACTGGTTCATCTCTAGATCTTCAGTGATTTCAGTGACATTCTTTTCTCCCTGTAACAAGTCATAAAGAATGCGAATACGTGTTGAGTCACCAAAGATTTTAAACAGCTCAGCTAAATCGCTGAGTTCTTCTTCAGACATGTCGTTGATTGAACCAACGTCCATCTGATCATAAAATTCTTTCATCGACATAATCATTCCTCCATCGTTTTATCCTTATATGATTATATTATCATATATTCATAATTTTACAATAGATAAGATAATTTTTTTCAAAAAAACATTTCTTAAGTCACGTTTATGAAACATATTGTTTCATCACAATAGTAAATTATGCTATAATTTTGAGGCGAAAAGAGGTGTTGTGATGTTTATTAAACTCATCGTTCTAGCTATAACACTCATCAGTTTATGCTTTGAATTCTATGAAATGAAGCTGATTGATGCCAAAAGAAAAGAACCTCTACCTGCTGAGGTCGCTGATATCTATAGTCCTGAACGTTATCAAACGTTTCTCAATTATAAATCTGATTATCGTAAGGTGGCATTACTTAAATCTGCAGTCAGCCTGATTATGACGATGATGATTTTTCTGACGCCTTTATTCCACATCATCGAATCAATTAGTCGTCATACAGTCTATAGTGTATTCTTCTTGACTGCTGCATTGATCATTGTGCTTAATGCCTTGATTACTTTTGTTTTCGATTATTATTCAACTTTTACGATTGAAGAAAAATATGGTAAAAACAAGAAAACATTAGCTATCTTTATCAAAGATGAATTACTTGATTTAGTGCTTGAAGTTGCGTTTACGGCAATTATCATGATTCCACTTATTTATCTTTTCGAGCATATCGATGGCTGGACACATCATTTCACCTTCACTTATGGTCAATCATTCCTCATGACACTCGCTATATTTGCCGGTATTATGATGATTTATCTCATCCTTCTTGGTATCAGTTATATAGCCATTCATGTGCAATATGAATTCACTGATTTAGAGGAAGGTGATTTACGCAACAAAATCGTGGCTTTAATGGCTGATTCAAAAAAGAAAGTCAAACTCATTAAAGTCTATAACGAATCTAAAAAATCAACTTCTAAGAATGCCTTCTTGCTTAAAGTCTTATGGCACCGTGAATTCGGTATCGCTGATAATTTCCTCAGTGAAAATGCTGAAGACGAGTTATTAGCTGTTTTATCCCATGAAGTTGGTCATCTTAAGCACAAGAAAAACATCCACAACTATATTCGTTACCTGATGCCAGTCTGTTTGTTTGCTTTGATCGTCTATCTTATTCCCAACGGACAAATCATTATCAATATGAATAATGCAGTTAAAACAGCTTTCAGTTTGACAATCACTAACTATTATCTGCTTTTCCTGATCGTTTCCACATTACTGGAACCAATCATGTTCCTGTTCTCACTTTATTCTAACTTTGCCACCCGCATTGAAGAATATGAGGCAGACTACAACGCTGTTAAAGAAGGTTATGGCGAAGCCTTGATCAGAACCTTCAAGCAGTTATCTAACGATGAATTGATTGATGTCAATCCACCTGATTTGATTGAATTTATTGAATTTGATCATCCTGGTATGTATCATCGTATCAAAGCCATTCGCGAAGCCGAAGCTAAGCTGGCACAATCTTAAAACAAAGGGGTGAAGAGTTTGAACTCTCCACCCCTTTAGTATTAGCTTAAGAAACCTAATAAATATAAGATGTAAATAAATAAGTAACCACCTATCAAGCCACCAAGATGGCCTGTCTTAGAGATTCGTGGATTCATCATCGTAAACAATAAGTTGATAGCGATGATATAAATATTAGACTGCAGGATTGCCAGGAAGTTGCCTCCAACAAGCAAGCCTAAAGCAATCATGGCACCAAGATAGCCATAGAACACGCCTGAGGCACCAATTGTCAATGTTTCATAACCACGGTTATATATAACGGCTACATAATAAGTGACAAATGATGAAAAAATCATCACGAATAATAAGAAGACAATATAGAGAGGACCCATCATGCCTTCATAAGCACTGCCAAGGAAATAAATACAGTAGCAGTTCATAAATAAATGCATAATGTCAACATGGATAAAGTTACATGTGATCATTCGCCAGTATTCTTTTTTTCGTTCAATTCTTGGTGGATATAAAGCGCCAAGACGCATAGCGGTCTGATATTTGTCGCCCTGGGCAATAAAATTAATATAGACCCAAAGACCAATACAAACAGCAACGTAAGCTAATGTGATCAATTGAAACACCTACTTTCATGGTCATAATAATATCGCTTTTCGCTTCATAAAGCAACTAAAAAGAGGAATGCACGCATTCCTCAAAATGATTAACTTGCAGGTTTCAAAGTGCCACCATCACTTAAAGTGATGGTTTTTCCATTTAACCATGAATTGCTTGTTGCATCATAGTAAATCGTGTGGCCATTACTTTTAATAAGTGATGTATCGTCATTTTCAAGAGTCAAAGTTGTGACATAACTATCACCAGTGACATTCCAACAACTATCAGCGTCTACACTGACATTGATACCAGCACTAGTATTAGCACTGTTGATTGTGCCTGTATAAGTACTCTTTGTCAGATTGAGTGTCACGCTTGACAGGCTGTCAGTAACGATATCACCTTTTAATGTCTGTTTAGTCGCATTGACTGTAACATTGCCACCATTACTGCCACTTGTGCCCCATTCATCTGTACCAATCGCACTGATCAATACATTGCTGCCATAAATAAGCTTGGTATTTGTCAAGTTGATTTTGGCATCAGTATTGGTGATAAAAAACATTGGAGCACTCTTATAGTAAGATGACTTTTCATCAATCGCAAGGGTTGAATTTTCCGCTGTGAATGTTCCTGTACCTTCATCAGCGTCACCTGACATTGACTGATAAATCATCACACCACAGTTATCAACATCATTACGATTACCTTTACCACTGGATATAATCGTTGAATTTGTCACTGTAGCACTGTTTTTACCTTCAATGACAACACACTGGGCACCATTAGATGTGCCTGTTGTACCATCTATAGAGATCGTTCCTGTTGAATAGATAATTGGTGAACCAGCACCATTTGTTTCCAGTTTAGAATTCATAACCGTCACA
>JAGBPZ010000091.1 GCA_017633115.1 Erysipelotrichaceae bacterium
ATAAGGTTCTTTTGTACCTTTAGTGACCAGGTCGTCAATCAAAACACCGATATAAGCTTCATCTCGACGCAGAATCAAAGGTTCTTCTGATCTAATGGCTTTAACTGCATTGATACCCGCAATCAAACCCTGACCAGCAGCTTCTTCATAACCACTGGTGCCATTGATTTGACCAGCAGTATAAAGATTCTTGATAACCTTTGTTTCTAATGATGGCCAAAGCTGTAATGGATCAATAGCATCATATTCAATCGCATAAGCATATTTCAAAAAGACGGCATGTTCCAAGCCTGGAAGTGAGCGTACCATCAATTCCTGGACATCATGTGGCATGGAAGTTGAGAATCCTTGAACATAAATTGAATTCATTTGACGTGATTCAAGTTCCAAGAAAATCTGATGACGTTTTTTATCGGCAAATTTGACAACTTTGTCTTCAATTGACGGACAATAACGAGGCCCAATACCTTTAACGATACCTGAATACATTGAACTTCTTGATAAATTATCACGAATGATTTTGTGCGTTTCTTCCGTTGTATAAGTCAGGAAACAAGGTTCCTGATCTTCTACAGGAATGTAGGTATCCGTTTCATAAGAGAATGCCAGGGTATCATCAGTACCCGGCTGGACTGATGTCTTGGAAAAATCAATGCTTTCCAATGCGATACGCGGAGGGGTTCCCGTTTTTAATCGTTGGATACGGAATCCATAATCTCTTAACTTATCAGAAAGGTGGAGTGACTGTCTTTCCTGATCTGGGCCGCTAGGTGTTTTGGTTGCACCAACCAGGATTTCTGACTTCAAATAAGTACCTGTTGTAAGGATGACTTTTTGTGCTTCAATACGTGTTCCATCTTCCAGGATCACACCATGACAAACCTGATTATCAACAATCAGATCTTCAACCATTGATTCCACAACATCAAGATTGTCCTGATTTTTAATGACATCCTGCATATAGCGAGGATATGTTTTCTTATCTGCCTGTGCTCTTAATGCCTGGACACCTGGTCCCTTAGATGTATTCAACATCTTCATCTGCAGATAATTGGCATCAGCACTTTTACCCATCTGGCCACCTAATGCATCGATTTCTCTGACAATGATACCTTTAGCTGGACCTCCGATAGCGGTATTGCATGGCATCTGGCCAACATTTTCAAAATGACTAGTGACTAATAATGTTTTATAGCCGATTCTTGCAGGTGCGAGGCATGCTTCAATACCGGCATGGCCACCACCAACAACGATGACATCATACATATTCGACCCCTTCTTTCTGTGTACAAAAAATATACCACAAAAGATATATCTTTTCAATGACACTGATTAAGCATATCATTCGCGTCTTAAGCCTGTTTCCTTTATAATAAAAGTAATAAAGGAGGACAAAATGAATAGCTTGGAAATTTTAAAGAAATCACAGACATTTGCGGTCATTGGTGTCACTACCAATCACGAAAAGTTTGGATTTCGCATCTATGATTGTCTTAAATCTCTCAACAAAACAGTTTATGGCGTTACCCCTATCTACAAAGAAGTTGACGGTGATCTCATGTATGCTTCATTAAGTGACATACCAGATCAAATCGAAGTCGCTGTCTTTGTGGTTTCAAAGAAGTATTCACTGGATTACATGAAGGAAGCTAAAGCCCTCAAGATTCCTTATATCTGGATGCAGCCTGGTACTTATGATGAAGACTACCTCAAAACTTTAGCTGATATGGATCTCAATGTAATCACTGACTGTGTTCTTGTACAATCTAAAAATCTTTAATCATGCATTTAAAAAGATGGCTAAGCCATCTTTTTTTGTGAATTTAAACAAGATAACGATTTTGTAGAATGGTGATTTCTTCCTCACTTATATGGAGTTCATTTTTGACATAATCAGTGATTGAACCATAATGTGATTTGATATAATCAATAACACGTCTCATGCATTCTGCTTTGACACCTTCAGCCATCATAATCAAATCATCACTATAATCATCGCCAAGTTGTGCTTTAAATAGTGACATACGTTTTTGAATGATTGGTTCATTATAGGTGTTGGTCAACAGATAATCATTAATAATTGTCTCTTCGTCAACACCAAGCACACCTAGTAACAACATGGCCGCAATACCAGTACGGTCTTTTCCGCTTGTACAATGGAAAAGTAAAGCACCCTCATCTGTTTCTAAAACACGACGGAAGAATTCTTCATAGCCCTTTTTCCCTACGCCTTCAACAAAACCAATATACATGTCATCTGCAAACACATTGTTTTTTATCATCATACGTACTTCTTCTAAAAAGTTACCATGATCGGCTGGATTCATTCTTGGTTCTTCACCAAGATGAGCACGTAACTGTTCTTCGTCAATGATTTTAATATGGTAATTATGTACGCCTTCAAGAACAGGATCGGGATAATCATCTTTTTCTACAGTCATACGAAAATCAATGACTGTCTTTAGATGATAGACATCAACAAGAGTTTTAAGCTGGGCTTCACTCATATCATGAAGTTTTTGAGTTCTCAGGATAAGATTATGTTTGACATGCTTCCCATCTTTTCCTTTATAACCGCCTAATTCCCAGGCATTTAAATCATCAAAAATACGCATGATTACTTGTCTCCATGGTTAAGATCAAAGATTGTTTCTGCATTATGCTTTGTGGTATTCGCTACTTCCTCAACGGAAATACCTTTTAATTCAGCAATCTGTCTGGCAACATAGATGACATTGGCTGGCTCGTTGCGTTTACCTCTAAAAGGTACTGGTGATAGATAAGGATCATCCGTTTCAATCAACAATGATGTCAGCGGCACTTTTGTGGCGACTTCCTTAGGTTTACGGGCATTTTTAAAAGTGACTGGTCCAGCTAAAGAAATATAGAAACCAATGTCGATATAACGCAGTGCCATTTCATAGGAACCACCGTAACAGTGCATGATACCACGATGTTTGGCTTCACTTAAGAAACGATAAGTATCTTCAGATGCATCACGAGAGTGAATCACAATTGGCAGATCCAATTCTTTGGCCATCGCAATCTGTTTCGCAAAAACATCCCATTGCTTATCATGAGGTACATCCCAGTGGTAATCGAGACCAATTTCCCCGATTGCCACGACCTTTGGGTCTTTGGCAAGTTCTTTAATTTCTTCTAAATCTTCATCGGTTGTTTCTTCACAATCATTAGGACTGATGCCAACTGTACAATAAACAAAATCATATTCATGGGCAATCTGTACACCTAGACGTGAACTTTCTAAATCATATCCGACAACTGTCATTTGAGTGACGCCCTCTTCAAGACAACGCTTGATAAGTTCATCACGGCGTTCATATTGTTCCTCACTGTTAAGATGGGTATGGGTATTAAAATACATTTGGATCAACCTCCTTGATAACTGTCGGGTCACTCAACCCATAGCGTTCTTCGATTAACTCACATAACATTTGATGGTCTGGATCACTGAATAG
>JAGBPZ010000092.1 GCA_017633115.1 Erysipelotrichaceae bacterium
AGCAGAGGACTGAAAATCCTCGTGTCGCTGGTTCGACTCCGGCCGGAACCACCATTATGATGCAGGTTTACCCAAGCCCGGCTGAAGGGATCGGTCTTGAAAACCGACAGGAGATGAAAGTCTCGCGGGGGTTCGAATCCCTCAACCTGCGCCATTAATCAATTACCTCGATATAATCGAGGTTTTTTTGTTTGTGGTAATGAAATTGTTATATAAAAGAGGTCCTATAATCATTCGGGTGAATGTTCAGGATCTCTCTTTTAATTGATTTCATTGTTGCAAATAGTGAAGTGGAGCTTGTTTGATAAAAGAGATAATTCGTTTAGAAAAAAATAAGATGAAAGATGAATAACTTCATGATATTATCTTAGTGTTAAGGGAGATACATAATGGAAACAATGAGTGGATTGACCACAGCAGAGGTACAAGAACGTATCGCAAGGGGACAGGTCAATATTTCACAAGATAATATATCGAAATCAACCTTGGATATTGTGAAGGAACATACTCTGACGTATTTTAACTTTTTAAACCTGTTCTTAGGTTTAATTGTCATACTCTCAGGTAAGTTTTTAAATCTAACATTCCTTGGTGTTGTAACTGTTAATACGATTATCGGTATCATTCAGGAACTAAGAGTTAAGAAGGTCATTGATCAGATGTCAATCATCACCACAACGCACGCTACAGTCATACGTGAGGGAGAAAGTATTGACATTCCTGTTGATGAAATCGTTCTTGATGACATCATCTATGTCAAAGCTGGTGACCAAATCAGTGCTGATGCCAAAGTCTTTGTCTCTGACTTTTTAGAAGTCAACGAGGCCATGCTGACAGGTGAATCATTACCGGTGAAGAAAAAAGAAGGCAGTGAATTAATGTCTGGCAGCTTTGTCGTAGCGGGTAATGGGTATGCAAGAGTCACACATGTAGGAAGTGACAATTACGCCTCACAGCTTGTTAGAAAGGCTAAAAAAGGCCATCGTGCTGCTTCAGAAATGAAGGATATGATTGAGAAAATCATTAAAGTCATCAGTGTTGTAATCATTCCAGTAGGTATTGTACTATTCAGAGCTCAACATGCCGTTCAACCTGACTGGTCAACAGCAGTGGTCAAGACTGTCGGTGGCGTTGTTGGAATGATTCCTGAAGGACTTGTTCTTTTGACCTCTTTATCCTTCGTCTTAGGTGTTGGCCGTCTGGCAAGAAAAAAAGCCCTTGTCCAACAAATGGAAGCTATCGAAGCTTTATCACGTGTCGATGTATTATGTCTTGATAAAACCGGTACTATTACCACTGGAGACTTGACAGTCAAATATGTTGTGCCTTTAGTGGACGAAGGCGAAGCTGGTGTTAATGTGTTCATGAAGCAATTGCTTCATGCCATTAAAGAAGACAATCCAACCTCGCAGGCTTTACGTACTTATTTTGGAGAAGATGACTCACATCAGGTTATTGATTATATTCCGTTTTCTTCAGCAAGAAAGTATCAGGCAGCCGCATTTGATGATGGGACAAAGATAGTCTTAGGCGCACCAGAGTGTCTATTAGCTCAGGATGATCCTGTTCTTTCGGATATGGAAGACTATATCCAGTTAGGTTATCGTGTACTGCTCATTGGTACATGTTCAGCGATTGGTGAAAAAGAATGTCAAAATATCGAATCAAAAGGACTGATTATCATCAGTGACGTCATTAAAGATGATGCCAGGGAGACATTCGCGTTCTTTAAGCAGGAAGGTGTTTCTTTACGTATATTATCTGGTGATAACCCGGTCACTGTTTCTCGTGTCTGTCTTCAGGCGGGACTTGAAGAGGGCAGTCAGTATATTGACGCTTCAACACTGCCAGATACAGTCGAGGAGATTTCTGCTATCATTGATGATTACCATGTCATCGGTCGTGTCAAACCAGAACAGAAACAGCTGATTATCAAGGCCTTTCAGGCTAATGGCCACGTTGTCGGTATGGTTGGTGATGGTGTCAATGATGTATTAGCCATTAAAGATGCTGATTGTGGTATCGCCATGGCCAATGGGGCTGATGCTGCGAAACAGGCAGCTCATATCGTGCTGACTGATTCACGTTTCTCATCGATGAAATCGATTGTTAAAGAAGGACGTATCATTATTGCCAATATCGAACGTGTCAGCTCACTGTATTTGACAAAAACCATCTATTCGTCCGCTTTATCACTGATTTTCGGCTTGGCAGCGATGTCCTATCCATTTACACCATTCCAGCTGTCACTGATTGGTTCTTTGATGATTGGTGCCCCATCATTCTTTATTACTCTATGTCATGATGCGTCATTGGATCAGCGTGGATTCCTGTCCCATGTCCTATCTACGGCAGCGCCATGTGCTTTAACGATCATTGCCTACATCGTTGCTTTTGCGATGGGCTATCAATTACATATCATTGATGAAATGCATTACATTACCTTTGCCTATTTATTAACGGCATCAATCAGTTATGTCGTTGTTTATCTGGTCTTTACACCACTCACATTGCTCAAGTCTTTAGTCTTTGCTGGATTGGGCCTGACATTTATGGGTGTGGTCACCGCAGTGCCATCATTATTGGCGATTTTACCGGCAACTGCACCGGGTGTTGTCTGGATCTATCCTCTAATTATGTCATCTTTATGTGTACTTCCAGTGATGGGAATTTTCACAAAATGGCTCGATCAACGCTACAACAGGTCATAATTGACCTGTTTTTTTTGGCATAAAGTGCCTAATCATGAAATATTAATTGTATACACCAAAACACTTTTATGCTAAAATAGGTCATATTTCTAGAGAAAGAGGGGGTTCTATGTCGAATCTGCTTAAGCAAAGCTTTAAAAAGTCATTAAGATGGACCAATATTCCTAATGAACTCTATTCAAAATATGAAGTCAAAAAAGGTTTGCGTAATGATGATGGAACAGGTGTTCTTGTCGGGCTGACAACGATTTCTGATGTCGTTGGTTATAAACGAGTTCATGGCAAGAAGGTCGATGCCTATGGTGATCTTTACTATCGTGGCATCAGTGTCAAAGAAATTGTTGAAAATAGCGGTGGTAATAGATACTTATTTGAAGAAGTCTGCTTCTTAATCTTATTTGGTTATCTGCCAAATAAAAGAGAATTCGAAGAATTCAAAGAAGTCCTTAGAAATGAATATGAATTACCAGTTAACTATCTTGAACGTAGTATTTTAGGTTTTCCAACTGGTAATTTGATGAATAAACTGCAACGTGAAGTATTGACATTCTATAGCTATGATGATGATCCAGATAATGTTGGTGTTTTTGAAACCTTACAAAAAGGTGTCAGGATGCTTGCTAAAATCCCTGTCATCGTTTGTTACAGCTATGCGATGAAGATTCACTATTTTCAAAATGCCAGTCTTGTCATTCATCACCAGAATAAAGATCTTTCCATTGCGGAACAGATTCTTTACTTGTTAAGACCAGATGGTAAATTTACACCAAAAGAAGCAGAAACATTGGATACGGCATTAGTTCTTCATGCTGACCATGGTGGTGGTAACAACTCTACTTTCACAAACGTTGTTATTTCATCAACAGGTACAGATATCTATTCAGCTTTATCCGGTGCCATTGGTTCTTTAAAAGGTCCAAAGCATGGTGGTGCCAATTTAGCCGTTAAACAGCAGATGGAACGTGTCATCAACGAAATTGGTCTTGATGCCAGTGATGAAGCAATTCTCAATATTGTCCAGATGATTTATGATGGCGATTTCAACGATCATAGCGGACTTGTTTATGGTGTTGGTCATGCCGTCTATACATTAAGTGATCCAAGAAGCGAAATCTTGGCAAAGAAATGTGAAGAACTTGCGATTGAAAAAAATCGTTTAAACGAATACTTATTCTATAAAAAATTCGCTGACATTGCGATTGATGAGCTCTATCGCCGTAAAGGTATCCATGTCTGCACTAATGTCGACTTCTATAGTGGTTTAGTTTATGACATGCTTGATATTCCTTCAGATCTCTATACCTTATTATTCGTTATCGGACGAACTGTTGGCTGGGTTGCGCACAATGTCGAAGCTAAATTATATTCTAACCGTATTATTCGACCAGCTACTAAGTATGTTGGTGAATTAACGCATTATAAAAAACGTAATGAACGCTAAACTGGTGTCTTAGACATCAGTTTTTTTAGTTCTTGAGTCTCAATTTGGCTATAATAGAAATGAAGGGAGGGTTGCTCTATGTTTGATCTGTTGTTTATCATCATTCAGTGTACCTGGGGTCTATGCCAAAGTCTGCTTGGTTTGATGATGTTCATTATTCATATTCGTGACCCTCATACTTTTAAACATGGTGTCGTTATCACTCAGGTTAAGGGACAGTACAGTGTCTCTTTGGGGATGTTTTTATTCGTCCATGATAAAAGCCTGATTACCCATGAATATGGACATTCAATACAATCAATGATCTTAGGACCGCTTTATCTGTTTGTAATTGGCATTCCCTCTTTCTTATGGTGTCATTTGCCAGTATGTCAAAGATATCAGGCTCAAGGTCATGATTATTATGATTTCTTAATTGAAAAACAAGCTAATATCCTAGGTGATAAAATGTTGGCGATGTTTTCAGATGAAAAGAAAAACTGGATTTGATAGAATAGTATGTGAGGAGGAAAAGAGTATGAATAATTTACCAAATGATCCAGTCATGTTAATGAGTTTTCTCAATCTTAAATTACGTGACCAGTTTGATTCCCTTGACGCTTTATGTGATGATTATGATGTTGATAAACAAACCATTATTGATAAGCTGGCAACAATCGGCTTTGAATATGATGAAGGTCAGAATCAGTTTAAATAGGGTGTCAGGATGAATCTGTTATTCTTTGATATTGATGGCACTCTGGCCATTGGCAGAGATGTACCAGCTAGTGCGGCCAAAGCACTTGAATTAACCCGTGCTAAAGGCAATAAAGTCTTTATCTGTACAGGTCGTGCTTTGCCTTATGCAAGACGTTTCTTTAGTGCTTATGCAGATGGCTTTGTATGTTACAATGGCCGTTTAGGCGTCATGGATGATCAAGTCTTATATGACCACCCCTTGACGCATGAACAAATTGTCGCATTAGTTGCAAAGCTTAGAGACAATGATGCCGCTTTTGAATTCTTTGGTACTGAACATGGCTATTTTGAAGGCAGTGATGAACAGTTTGAGGATGCAAAAAAAGCCTGGTATGAGGGCTTCCTGGTTAAAGAATTTGATGAACATGCCATCAAAGCTTATAATTTTGATTTGCTGTATAAA
>JAGBPZ010000093.1 GCA_017633115.1 Erysipelotrichaceae bacterium
TTGATTTCACAAATCCCAGATTGTAGAACTGTTCAATAATCTTATCACCCAGACCATCAATATTCATGGCGTCTCTTGACGCAAAATGAATGATCTTTTCAATACGTTTTGAATCACACTCATCATTTAAGCAGTAATAAGCTGCTTCGCCTTCTTTACGTACTAATGGATGATGACAAACTGGACAGACATCAATCATTTTGAACGGTACTTCTTTACCAGTACGTCTTTCTTTAAGTGATCTGACGACTTCAGGGATGACATCCCCTGCTTTTCTAATCACAACATCATCACCAATACGAATATCTTTACGCACGATATTATCTTCATTATGAAGTGTTGCACGTTGCACAGTTGAACCAGCTACTCTCACTGGATCTAATACAGCGTTTGGTGTGATCTGCCCTGTTCTGCCAACTGTAAAGATAATGTCTTTTAATCTTGTGATAACTTCTTCAGCCGGGAACTTATAGGCAATTGCCCAACGAGGCACCTTAGCAGTATAACCAAGACGACGCTGATCATCCAGATTATTCACCTTAATGACGATACCATCGATTTCATAAGGTAATGAATCTCTAAATGTTGCGGCTTCTTCAATATAAGCCCAGACTTCTTTAATTGTTCGACAAACACGTGTATAAGGATTTGTTTTAAATCCAATCGCATTAATCTTTTCTAAACACTCACTATGAGTTTTTGCATTTAATTGTTCTGCTTCTGGTACATGATACAAATAAGCATCTAGACCTCGTTTCGCAGCAATTGATGAATCTAACTGTCTGACTGATCCTGCCGCCGCATTTCTTGGATTCGCAAATAAATCAAGACCTGCTGCTTGACGCTGTTCATTAAGTTTATTGAACGTTTTTTTTGGCATGATGATTTCACCACGCACTTCTAAATCACCTGTAAAAGGAATCGTCAAAGGAATTGATTTAATTGTACGAACATTATGCGTAATGTCTTCACCTACAGTACCATCCCCTCTGGTTGCACCATAGACTAAAGATCCGTTTTCATAAACAAGCGAAACAGATAAGCCGTCTAACTTAAGTTCACAAACATATTCAGGATTGGGAATCACATTACGGACTCTTTCATCAAAAGCATAGACTTCATCTTCATTAAAAATATCGCCTAATGACATCATCATACGACGATGAGTGATCTTCGTAAAACCATCCAAAACCTGACCACCAATACGCTGTGATGGTGAATCAGATGTCAGCCATTCAGGATGTGCTGTTTCAATATGAATAAGTTCCTCCATCAAGGTATCATATTCCTGATCCGTAACCGTTGGGTGATCAAGTACGTAATATTCATAATTGTATTGATTCAACAACGCTTTTAATTCATTTAAACGTTCAATTGTCATACTAATACCTCACTTATTAACTATTTAAACGCTTGAGAGCTTTATGATGAGCCATGATGGATTTAACACCAAGTGGTGCAGCAAAGGCAATATCAACTGTTTCACCTTTACATCTAATGACAACACCTTTACCAAATTTGTCATGAATACACAAATCCCCTGGTTTCCATTCTTCAACACCATTGTCACCAAAAAAATCTTCATCCGTAGGATTCAAATCAATATAATTTGTAGTTTTATAAGGGTTACTTTTACCGGCATGTTCAACAAATTCTTTGCCGATTTCATAAACAAAACGACTCGTCAGTTTTGTTGAACGAGAGATGTAACTAAACGACTGATTGTCACAAAGATAGAGACGTTTCTTAGCACGGGTAAAGGCAACATAGGCAAGACGTCGTTCTTCTTCAAGACCATCATCGCCACCTTCTTCTAAAACACGGCTGTTAGGGAAAATGTCTTCAGATAAGCCGCATACAAAGACATAATTAAATTCAAGACCTTTAGCCATATGGATACTCATCAGTGACACATACTCATCCTTTGTCGCTTCATCTTGAGTAGTATAAAGAGCGATTTCCTGTAAATAAGATTCAAAATCTGGTGTCTCAGGATGGGTATTCATATAGTTGGAAATGGAATTTTTTAATTCCATAATATTGTCAAGACGACTGTCTTCATGGTCATTTTTAAGCATTTCCATATAGCCAGTTTCAATCATCAATTGTTCAAAAGCATCGGCTGGTTTCTTGGTAGATGTACGAGCCCTTTCAATTGCTTCTTTTAGTTTATTCAATTCTTTTCTGGCTTTGCCTTTAAGACCGATTTCCTGTTCACAAAAACATAAAGCATCATAGTCAGTGATACCATGTTGAGCTGCAACATATTGAATACGCTCTAAAGTCTTGTTGCCAACACCACGGGCTGGCACATTACATATACGCTCAAATGATAAATCATCACTAATGACCATTAAGCGAATATAGCTTAAAGCATCCTTGACTTCTTTTCGGTTAAAGAATTTTAGACCACCAAAGATCTTGTAATCAATCTGACTTCTGATCATTTCCTGTTCGAGTGCGCGAGATAAATAATTGGCTCTGTACAAAACTGCAAAGTCACGATAATTGACACCTTCTTCTTTCGCAATAATCGCTTCAATTGTATCACAAACATAACGCGCTTCTTCAGCTTCAGATGCTGCTGAAAAATGAATGACCTTAGCTCCCTGATCAAGTTCAGTAAACAAGTCTTTTTCCATTCGATTACGGTTTCTACGAATCAAATTATTAGCTACTCCAAGAATTGTCTTTGTCGAACGATAATTCTGATTCAGGATGATCGTTTTGGTGTTTTCATAATCCTCATCAAAGTGCATGATGAAGTTAATATCAGAACCTCTAAAAGAATAGATTGTCTGATCTGGATCACCTACGACACAAACAATTGAAGATGCACCAAAATAGTGAACCAGCTGATATTCAATTTCACCGACATCCTGGAATTCATCGACATGTACATATTGATAACGTCTAGACCATGTATCAACAACACCTGGGTTTTCCTGGAATATTTTAAGTGTCTTAAGAAGTAAATCATCAAAGTCCATCATATTATGGTCTTCATTGTATTTTTCATAAGCTGCATAGACTTCAGCCTTTAGTTTTTCTCCTGGTAAATTACCTGCAAGTCGCATTGCTTTATCAGGATCAACGAACATCGTCTTATTAGCTGAAATATAACGAATACAGCTTTTTGGTGTCAAATCGAAACCCTTAGGAACTATTTCTTTGATTAGCTTTTTCAACAATGATTTTTGATCTTCTTCATCAAGAATAACGAAATTATGTGCATACCCAAGTAAATGGCTGTGTTGTCTCAAAACACGTACACATAAGGAATGGATCGTACAAATCGTTGTTCCATTGTTTTCTTCGTTAAGAATCGTCTCAACACGGGTTTTCATTTCATTAGCTGCTTTATTGGTAAAAGTGATAGCCAGAATATTACGTGGGGCAATGCCAACTTCCTCAATTAAGTAAGCAATACGATAAGTAATAACTCGCGTTTTACCTGATCCAGCACCAGCAATAATGCGTAAATGACCACCAAGATAAGTAGCAGCTTCATATTGTTGTGGATTTAATAATGCTTTTAAGTTCACGTTATACACCCTCGCTTATTAAATTCAAAGAGTGCCTAACGCACTCTATACTAATATTTATGCGATTGACCGATGATATCGTTGACATCATCAATACCCATTTCATCTAAACGGGCATTCATTTCTTCAATAATTTTAACACAGGCGTAAGGATCAACCAGGTTGGCACATCCAACTTCAACGGCACTTGCACCAGCAATCATCATTTCAATAGCATCATCACCACTAGAGATACCACCCATGCCGATAACTGGAATATTGACTGCCTGAGAAACCTGATAAACCATACGAAGAGCGACTGGTAAGATTGCTGGACCAGAATAGCCACCGGTTTTATTGGCAATAATTGGACGTCCTGTTTTCAAATCAAA
>JAGBPZ010000094.1 GCA_017633115.1 Erysipelotrichaceae bacterium
CAAGAACTTCCCGGTGAACAGCCTGCTGGCTGGTCTCCCCGGCCACTGCGGCTCCGCCAACGGTGACATCCCAACAGAGCGGATAGGTCGATTTGGTAATCGAACGGCGCTGGCAGAGCAGAAGTCCCTGCGAATTGAACAGGCAGAAATGGATGACCAGATGGTAACATCCGGCCGGCAGCAGCTGCCCGCGTTCGATCGTGCGACCAAGCTTATTGCGGTTATGATCATAGAGATCCCATTTTTCGCCCATGTCATTCTCCTTACTGACTGTATTATAACACCAGCCTTTAACTACAAAAAAAACAGCATTTCTGCTGTTTTGATTTCAGTGGTGGTCCAGGCCGGAGTTGAACCAGCGACACGCGGATTTTCAGTCCGCTGCTCTACCAACTGAGCTACTGAACCAATGGTTGCGAGGGAAGGATTTGAACCAACGACCTCCGGGTTATGAGCCCGACGAGCTACCAGACTGCTCTACCTCGCGATGTGATGGCGGAGGAACAGGGATTCGAACCCTGGCGCCAGTTTCCCGACCTACCGGTTTTCAAGACCGGACCCTTAAGCCACTTGGGTATTCCTCCGTGGTGGACCCTGTAGGACTCGAACCTACGACCAGCCGGTTATGAGCCGGCGGCTCTAACCAACTGAGCTAAGGGTCCGCATCTTAGATCCTGAACTTTAAATGGTAGCGGGAGGGGGACTTGAACCCTCGACACCCCGGGTATGAACCGAGTGCTCTAGCCAACTGAGCTATCCCGCCAAATTATGGTGGAGCTTAGCGGGATCGAACCGCTGACCTCCTGCGTGCAAAGCAGGCGCTCTCCCAGCTGAGCTAAAGCCCCATAAAATGGTCGGGAAGACAGGATTCGAACCTGCGACCCCCTGGTCCCAAACCAGGTGCACTACCAAGCTGTGCTACTTCCCGATGGATAAATATTGTTTAAAAAAGATGGCACGCTAGACAGGAGTCGAACCCGTAACCTCTTGGTCCGTAGCCAAGCACTCTATCCAATTGAGCTACTAGCGCATCAATTTTGCACCACCACATACTAGCATATCCATTAACTCTTTTCAAGAATATTTTTACTTTTTTATAAAGAGAAATGGTGCCCTGGGCCAGAGTCGAACTGGCACGGATTTTAAGGTCCGCGGGATTTTAAGTCCCGTGCGTCTACCAATTTCGCCACCAGGGCAATTTGGAGGTTCCAGCCGGACTTGAACCGACGATCGAAGAGTTGCAGTCTTCTGCCTTACCAACTTGGCTATGGAACCGGTGCTAGTTTAGTATAATATAATCGTGACCAAAATGCAAGCACTTTTCTTTAGTATTTTATACTATATGGCTACAGTTTAATGACATTGCATCTAATACCATATATGTTATATGAAAGACTGGTTGTATTCGTGTCATTCTATGATATAATGTAATAAATTTTTTAGGAGATGATAAAAAATGTGCGGAATTGCAGGCTATATCTCAACACATACACCAGATCAGACAATATTAAAAGCCATGACTGACCGTATCGCCCATCGTGGACCTGATGCTGAAGGCTTTTATGTAGATGAACATGTTGCCTTAGGACATCGTCGTTTATCCATTATTGATTTAAATAATGGTAAACAACCTATGTTCAACAACGATCATCAAATTGTTATCGTATATAATGGTGAAATTTATAACTATAAAGAATTAAAAGCAGAATTATTGAATGACTATTCCTTTGCGAATGATTCTGATACAGAAGTTATTATCCATGGTTATGAAAAATGGGGTCACGATGTTGTCGACCATCTTCGTGGCATGTTTGCTTTTGCCTTATGGGATAAGAATAAAAATGAATTGTTCATGGCAAGAGATGGTTGGGGTATTAAACCTTTCTATTATTATCATACTGATGAGACTTTCATGTTCGCATCTGAAATCAAAGCCTTTCTTGACCATCCTGAGTTCAAAAAAGAATTCAACGAAAGTATTCTCTCAGCTTATTTATGTTTCAACTCAGTGCCAACGACTGAAACATTCTTTAAGGGTGTCAATCGCTTAGAACCTGGACACTATATGATTTATAAGGATGGAGAAATCACTATTCATCGTTATTTCAAATTAGAATTTGATGCTCAGGATCAGGATATAGACTCCATCATCAACGATATCCAGGAAGCAATGCAGGATTCTGTTGACCATCATCAGATTGCCGATGTTGAAGTAGGTTCATTCTTATCAAGCGGTATCGATTCATCCTATCTTGTTTCTGTCGCTAAGCCTGATAAAACTTATACTGTTGGTTATGATGATCCTCGCTATGATGAAATCGTCTATGCCAAAGATTTGACAGAAAAACTAGGCATTCATAATCGTTCTAAAATGATTACTAAAGAGGAATATATCGAAGCTTTTCCAAATATCATTTACCATATGGATGAGCCTTTAGCTGATCCTGCAGCTATCGCCCTTTATTTCGTCGCTCAGATTGCTTCTGAAGACGTTAAAGTCGTTATGAGTGGCGAAGGTGCTGATGAAATGTTCTGTGGCTACAACACTTATCATGAAGAATTAGATGGCAGTCTGTATATGAAGATCCCTTATCCAATCCGACATGCAGCCGCTAAGATTGCTGGGTTGTTCCCTGAAGCAAGAGGATTGAACTTCATTTATCGTCGTGGGCAGAAGCTTGAAGATTACAATATTGGCTTAGGCCGTATTTTCCGTGATGAAGAAGCCTACAAGCTTGTCAACAACAAGCAGCAGGTCCGTATTAAAGATATCATTCGTCCTTTCTATGAAGAATACAGTGATCAGCCTAATCTGATCAAACGTCAGGTCATTGACTTTTATTTCTGGCTCGTCAGAGACTTTCTTCATGCCGTGGACCGCAATACAATGATGTTCGGTTTAGAAGCAAGAACACCATTCCTTGATAAAAAAGTTTATGAAGTTGCACGTCATCTGCCACAAAGTGCCAAAATCAATGCCGCAACAACAAAGCCAGCCTTACGAATGGCGGCGCAAAAATCCATTCCAAATGAAGCCTATAAGAAGAAAAAACTTGGCTTCCCAGTGCCATTACGTGAATGGATCAGAGAAGATGATCTTTATGAGGATATAAAAAAAGCTTTCAACTCCCCTGTTGCTTCACGTTATTTCGATGTCAAACGTATCAACAAGATGCTTGAAGATCATCGTCATCATAAAAAGGATACTTACAAGAAGGTATGGACAATCTATACTTTCCTTGTTTGGTATGATCAATATTTTGCTTAACAAAACAAGGACTCTTATGTCATTCATGCATAAGAGTCCCTTTTTTATATCTAATCAAAAGAAATATTTTATTCATACATAATGCCAAGATTATAGGAAGCTAATAATTCTTCCAAATCTTTAATACGACCATTTAAGATTTCACCTAAATCAGTATCCTCATTTTTGATTGTCTGATAAGTTTCAATACATTCCATGGCAGGTGTCAAACTGCGGTCACCTGACTTAATATCAGCTGCGAACATCGCATGTTTGGCGAGATGAAGATGCTCAGAGTCAAAGATCAGCGTATAACCACTGCTGCCAGTCTTTTCATAATAAGCTTTAGAAAGACCACCATCAATCACAAAGGCTTTACCATTACCTTTAATCGGTCTCTCCCCTGCTTTGACAATGACAGGCACATGACCATTGATGATATGTGCTGTTGCGCCAAATTCTTCAAGAATGCGGTCACAAGCTGCTTCATCTTCAATGAAATCGTAATAAGGATCGAGCTTTTCTGTAAAGTGACCATTCAAGAAATAATTTTCAAAGACAATATGTGGACCCTTACCATAAATTGGTGAATCCTGTCCACACCACAAATACCACATAAAATCAACGGCATCGAGGTCATGATAGAAATAAGCGCGACGGGCCATCATCTCACATTTATCTAATAGTGCCTTACCTTTATAAGCGGTGCCACCAATCACAACTTCTCTAAATTCACCATCTTTGGTCATTGGAATACAGCCATGGTAAAGCAGATTGCCATTATGAACCTTATATGTACCACCATGTTTATAAAGATATTTGATATGACGCTGTAATTGCTGTGAATGCATGAACGAAGACTGTAAGGTCATCATCAATCGTGATTCTTCAGGTGTCAAAGCATAAGGATCATTTGGATCAACAGTTGGAAAATTATGATCTTTTAAGTCATAGTCATCAAGATGAGACAGATAATCAGACCACTGATACTGATATTCTGGATGGCGTTTGAGAATCTGACCTTCAAGCTTTAATTCCAGGATCGTCATTGCTTTATGCATTTTCGCAATTAAGTGACGGTCAACCTGGTCATAACGGTTTTCATCAAATAAATGTGGCATAAAGCAAGTACATGGGTCATGTTTATAGACATCGCGGGCAAAATCACTTAAAGCACGCACATTGATGCCATAGCCATCTTCAAGAAGATCAAGATTATTGTAACTGAGAGAAACACGCATAACGTTGGCAATCAAAGTCAAATTGCCACAGCCAGCTCCCATCCAGGCAACATCATGGTTACCCCATTGAATATCGACGTCAGGATAGCTTTTTAAAGCATTGAAGATATAGTCTGGACGTGGACCACGGTCGAAAAAGTCACCGATGATATGAATATGATCCATACATACCTGTTGGACAAAATGACAGAGACTGACCACAAAATTTTCAAGGTCATCTAATTCCACCAACATATCAATGATTCCCATAAAGGTTTCGCGTTTATTAAAGCGCATCATTTCATTGATCAGATAACGATAGGCATCAGGCATTTTCTTCGACACGTGTGAGCGGGTATACTTTCGTGCCAATTGGTTAGCCAGTGCGATAATCAAAATAATATGATCACAATAGTAATCTTTAGTTTTGCCTTGTAAACGTTCTTTAGGATAATAAATAATCTGTGCCAACTCTTCACATTCATCAGGTGTTAAACGATTTCCTAAATGTAAATTGATTTTATCTTTGATAACACCTGAAGCAGAGCGTAGCAGATGCAGAAACGATTCATACTCCCCATGAAGGTCACTCAAAAAGTATTCTGTACCTTTAGGCAACATCAGAATCGTTTTAAGATTAAGGATTTCACTTTTAACTTCTTCTTTTGTTCGATACTCTTTCGCGAGCTGTTTTAGATATTTTTCTTTCATATATATATAATATTAATTAAAAAACCAGGGAAAGCAATTGCTTCCCCTGTATAGAGTTTATTTATGAAAAGGTTAGAAATATGAGTTAAAAACTATGGATGTTAATATTATTCAACTGTCTTTTTAAGAGTGCCAAGTAAGAATGCACCGATAACTGTACCAACAGCCAAAGCAACAACATACATTAATGCATTACCAACAACTGGGAATACGAAGATACCACCATGAGGAGCCATTAATGTGCACTTGAACAGCATTGATAAAGCACCAGCAACACCAGAACCGATCATACATGCAGGTAATACATGTGCAGGGTCAGCTGCAGCGAATGGGATAGCACCTTCAGTGATGAATGCAAGACCCATAATGAAGTTTGTAGGACCAGACTGACGTTCTTCTTCAGTGAACTTGTTCTTGAATAATAATGTAGCTAATGCGATTGCGCATGGAGGAACCATACCACCAACCATAACAGCTGCCATGATCTGATAACCAACATCAGTACCAGCTGCTAACTGAGCTGTACCGAATACGTAAGCTGCTTTGTTGAATGGGCCACCCATATCGATAGCCATCATACCACCTAAGATTAAGCCAAGTACGATACCCATATTACCAAGACTTGCAAGACCATTATTTAATGCAGTATTGATTGCACCCATAACTGGTTCAATGACATAAACCATAGCGATACCAATCAATAAGATACCAAGTACTGGGTAGATAAGGATAGGTTTTGTACCTTCAAGAGACTTAGGCATACCTTTGCAAACTTTCTTTAATAAGTTAACGATGTAACCAGCTAAGAAACCAGCAACTAATGCGCCTAAGAAACCAGATTTACCATTAGCAGCAATAGAACCACCAACGAAACCAACTGCTAAACCAGGACGGTCTGCAATACTCATAGCGATAAATCCAGCTAATACAGGAAGCATGAAGCCGAATGCTACGCCACCGATCTGGCCTTTTAATAATGCAGCGATTGGAGTTAATGTACCGAAGTTAGATTTAACTGCAGCAGCATCACCATACTGAGCAATTAAGTTTGCAGGAATATTATTGAAGTCTACTAATAAACCATCAATTAAGAATGCTAATGCGATTAAGATACCACCACCAACAACGAATGGAAGCATGTGAGATACACCGTTCATTAAGTGTTTATAGATATCTCTTGCACCGCCAGAGCTAGCAGTTGCAACAGCTTTGTCTTCTTCTGATGCATGGTAGATTGGAGCCTGACCATTAATGATAGTTGTAATTAATTCTTCTGGACGACGGATACCTTCAGTAACTGATACTGATAATAAAGGTTTGCCATCGAAACGTGCCATTTCAACGTTCTTGTCAGCAGCAATGATGATACCATCAGCAGCAGCGATTTCTTCAGCAGTTAAAGCGTTGCCGATACCTTCAGAACCGTTTGTTTCAGCTTTCAAAGGATAACCAAGTTTGTCACCAGCTTTAGTGAGGTTTTCAGCAGCCATGAAAGTATGAGCGATACCAGTAGGGCAAGCTGTAACAGCTAAGATTCTGTAGCCACCTGAAACAGGTTTAGCAGCTTCAGCTGCAGCTTCAGCATCTTTCTGTGCTTCTTTTTCATCGATAATGCTTAAGAATTCATATGGAGTAGAAGCAGTCATTAATTTACCACGGAAATCTTCATCCATTAATAACGCAGATAATTTTGCGAGTGCCTGTAAATGAGTGTTACCACCATCTTCAGGAGCAGCAATCATAAAGAATAATTTTGCAGGCTGACCATCTAATGATTCATAGTCAACACCAGCAGGAACAGTCATTGCAGCTAAACCAGCAGTTTTAACAGCGGCAACCTGTGCATGTGGAATGGCGATACCTTCACCAATACCAGTAGATGTTAAAGCTTCACGAGCATAGATACCTTCTTTGTATGCAGCTTTGTCAGAAATCTTGCCAGTTGCATCCATAAGGTCTACAAGGTGATCGATTGCATCATTTTTAGAAGCAACATCTACATTAAGTTCGATCCCTTTAAGATCCAATAATTCTGTGATCTTCATTTTTTTCAATTTTCTCCTTTATTTTTGTTGTAAAAGCTTTTCTAGATTTTCGTAAATGAAATCTCTTGTTGCGAGTGAAACGCTAAATGCAGTTGCACCACCACTGGCTGTACCTAAAGCTAATGCTTCTTCGAAATCACCATGTTTTAAGTAACCAGCTACGAAACCTGCAACCATTGAGTCACCGGCACCAACAGAGTTCTTAACTTTACCTTTACAAACACCCATACGGTGTGTTTCACCATTTTCATCAACAAGCAATGAACCATCACCTGCCAATGAAACTAAAACGTTACGCGCGCCCATTTCCTGTAATTTCTTTGCATAAGTTACGATGTCTTCTTCACCTTTCAAAGTAACGTCGAAGATTTCTTCTATTTCGTGGTTGTTTGGCTTGATAAGGAAAGGTTTGTATTTTAATACATTGACCAATAGGTCACCAGTTGCGTCAACAACGAATAGGATGCCCTTATCTTCTAATCTCTTTAAAATAACTTCGTAGATATCATCTCTGATGCAACCAGGAATACTACCAGATAAGACTAAAACATCACCTTCTTGTAACTGATCAAGCTGTGCGAATAGTTTTTCAACATCTTCTTCAGTGATCTTTGGACCCATACCGTTGATTTCAGTTTCTTCATCACTCTTCAATTTAACATTGATACGAGTCATGCCTTCTTTAACATGGATAAAGTCAGGAGTAATACCATATTCTTCACGAACACCACGTACAAGTTCTTCGCCTGTGAAACCAGCAACGAAACCTAATGCTTTTGCTTCATAGCCTAACTGGTTCAGAATATAAGCGACGTTGATGCCCTTACCACCCATGACGATATGTTCTTCACTTACTCTGTTAACTAAACCGATTTTGAAGTGATCAACAGCGATGACATAGTCTAATGCGGGATTAAAAGTTACCGTGTAAATCATTTTCTTTCACCTCCTTCTCTCCGTAAATTTCTTACAACTCAATAATACCATGACATTTTATTGTCGTCAATGCTTTTGTAGTGAAAATTATTTTCTTGCTCTTGATATAAAAGGTGAGTCGCAAAGCTCACCCCTGTAATCAGTAATTAAAAACAATAAAATAATCTTCTCGCACACTTTAATTATACATGAAACCGTTTACTATTATGAGTAAAATTAACAAAATTTTCATATTATGAAATTTTTTTCGCTTCATCGCTTGTCAATCGCAAACATTTCTTCGCAATCAGCCATATGTTTATGAGAATCACGGATAATTCGTGTCAAAAATAAGAATAAAATCTCAATAACTGTAGTTGCAGACACACGACTGAAGCAGAATTCATCAAGAAAAAGCTTTTCTCTGGTTGCCGTTGTAATATGATAATCCGCTTCTTCACCAATAGCGCTATGAGGATTATTGGTGATACCCAGGGTTCTTGCACCATTAGCTTTGGCAATTTTGACTGCTTCATAAACCTTAGTTGATTCACCGGAATTAGAGATTGCAATTAAGACATCATTACGCCCTAAAGTGTGGGTATAAGCCAACTGTGTTTCCCAAATCGTACCAGCAACTGATGGAATGCCAAGTTCATTGAACTTAAATGCACCATCAATAGCGACTGGAATCGTATTCCCTACGGCAATCAGCTGCACGCAACGAGCACGAGAAATATCCATTAATATAGTATCAAGCAGCTTTGGATCGATCATATTGACTGTCTCTTTCAATTCTTCAATCTTATTGGCAAGAATATTCTGTAATGACTGTCCAATATTATCCAGACTGATGTCATTAGATACTTCTTCACCAAATGTATCGACTAATTCCATTGCCAATCCGATCTTTAACTGATGGAAGCCTTTAGTGCCAATTTTTTTACAAAAACGTGAAACCGATGCGTCAGATACGCCACTATTTTGGGCTAACTGTGAAATTGTCATATCAGCAATTGCCTGAGGATTATTAAGGATGTATCTGGCAATTTTCTTTTCACTTTCTAAAAATTGATCATATTGCATTGAAATGCGGTTAGTGATCGAAATGTCATCCATGTTTTCCAATTCTCCTTATGAAAGTAATTTTCATACATAATTTTATCATGAGCATTTATCATCATCAAGAAAAAAACGACAGAAACTAACTTCTGTCGTTAAATCCATAAGGAACGGTCTTTGTTGGTGGCCATTTCAAAATGATACTTCGCAATACCTAAATCAACTTTCGTATAAAAGCCTCTGCCAGGAGTCGCTTCAACCTGATCATCTTTTAATGCAAAATGGAACTTTTGCTGGTTAACAGCTGTCGGTGCAAGGGCGACAGCCTCGATACCTTTGATATACCAATCAGGACTTGTCCCATCAATGTCTCCAATAACATCCAATGGTTTTGATTTATGTGGCGTACCACTGGTTGCTCCATAGCCAAGAGCGATCACGATGACAAGTTTCTCCCCTTTGGCAAGTTCAAAAGCACCAGGAATTTTCTTGTAAGTCAGACCAACCCAACAGGTATGACATCCTAACATCTGTGCCTTTAAGACCAGACGTTCACCATAGTAACCACATAGCTCATCTAAATCGGGACTTTTAGGACCAGCCATAACGATGTAATTGCTGACATTGGAGAACTTGCCATAACGTGCCAGACGTGATTGAAAGGCTTGTGGTTCATTGATCACGAGTTGAATATGTAGTCCACTTTCCTGATTACAGTTGGCGATTTCTACTTGTAAGGCATCAATCACATCCTGAGCAAGTGGCTTATTTAAGTAGTTACGTACTGAATGACGTTCTTTCATAGCTTCTATGATATCCATATATTGAACCTCCTTTAGCGTTGTCATAATTATAAATAAAAATAATGAACTCATTATGACATAAGCATAACGAGTTCATTTTATCAATTATTTTGCTTTAACTTTTGTCCAGTATGAACTGAATAATGCTTTTGTTTCATTATCCTGATAATCGAAACTCTCATCATTCTTATCAACACGAATTTCATAAGCAATGTTACCTGGGAAATCATTCTTACGTGCTTTGGCAGCAGCGTTAAGGTTAGGTGTCAGATAACCAACTTCAACTGTATGCAGATAAGCATTTTCATCAGAAATCATGTAATTGATGAATTCATTAGCGAGAGTCTGGTTTTCACAAGTCTTAGTGACGACGAAACCATCGACCCAGTAGTTCGTACCTTCATCTGGCATGAAGAAGCCCAGATTGTCATTTTCATCCATGACTGCACAAGCATCACCAGAATACATGACACATAATGATTTATTACCACTCTTCATAGCATCAATACTGTCATCACCGGCATAAGTAGGTTTCATTGTATTGCGCTGATCGACGAGCCAATCATAAGCTGCTTTGATTTCTTTTGGCTTAGTTGTATTCATTGAATAACCTAAAGCTTTAAGAGCAACCATCATTGAGTCACGTTCTGAATCATACATGTAGATGTCGCCTTTAAACTTAGGATTCTTCAGAATATTCCAGCCATCCTTTAAGTCCTTCTTAGTGACATTGCGCTTGTCATAAACAATACCAACGTTACCACAGAAGTATGGACACCAGTAATCATTCTTTGGATCGAAGTCCTGATACATAATGCTTGTATCCAATGATTTGGCATTAGGGATCAGATCCCAATCTAATTTCACAACAAGATCTTCTTTAATCAAGCGAGCAATCATGTAGTCAGAAGGAACGATGACATCATAATCATTACCACCCATGAGTTTCGTGTACATTGATTCATTGGAATCAAATGTCTCATAAATGACACGACAATTGTATTCTCGTTCAAAGGAAGCCACAACTTCCATATCCGCATATTCACCGGCATTGAAAACCTTAAGAACTTGTTTAGCAGTATTGGCTCTGAAACTTGTGAAGCCTGCAATGATGACTAATAAAGCTAAGCCAATGTAGCCAAGACGAGTAACGAAGCGAGGAATCTTACCGTATTTCTTATAAAGAATATAAGGCATGAAAGTACCAATCAATAAGACAATCATGATGCATACAAGGATGACTGTTGAAAGAGCATAAATACTTGGATTCATACGCTTTGACATGTTGTATACAACGATTGAAATATTTTCAACACCATTACCAGACACGAAATATGAAATAATGAAATCATCAAATGACATTGTGAAGGCAATGAGAGCACCCGCAATAATACCAGGTCTGATTTCAGGAATCAGAACACGAAGCAGAGTTTCTCCTGGAGTAGCACCAAGGTCCATGGCAGCTTCTGCCAGGTTTGGATCAAGTGCTTTGACCTTTGGATAAACATTAGTAATGACATAAGGCGTACAAAACGCAATATGTGCCAACAACATTGTCATATAACCTTTATTGAAACTAATGAATGAGAAGAAGATCATCAAAGCAATGGCAGTGACAATTTCTGGATTCATGATTGGCAGGTTATTGATCTGCTGAACCGTAAATTTAATTAAACGTTTAGATTTTGATAAAGCAACTGCAGTAATTGTACCAAGAACAGTTGAAACCAAAGTTGCAATCAAGGCAACGCTGACAGATACGAAAATCGCATTGAGCAGCTGTGAATTCGCAAACATGGCACCATACCACTTTGTTGAGAAGCCAGTATAATGCGTCAATGACTTAGCCTTATTGAAAGAGAAGAAAGCCATGACAATAATTGGCATATAAAGGAAAATGAGGCACAGTGCAATTGGAATGATACGATTAATTCTTCTTGACTTTGACAAAGCGCATCACTCCTTCCCCTTTTTCATCATCGATTTCATTATTGGTGATCTTTTCATAATGATAGATGAGAGCCATAAAGATAATGACGATGATTGCAAGAATCATAGAGACGGCACTACCGAAATGCCAGTTGCCAACGGTAATGAACTGGTTTTCAATAAAGTTACCAATCAATGAATACTGTCCGCCACCTAACATCTTAGGAATAACGAATTCACTGATTGCTGGTAAGAAGACCATCGTAATACCTGTCAAAACACCACTAAGTGATAATTTGAAAGTGATTTTGAAGAAAGTCTGAATTGGATTAGCACCAAGGTCATAAGAGGCTTCAATCAAAGACTGATCCATATTCGTCAGTGAAGTGTGAATTGGTAAGATCATGAATGGAATAAAATTGTAGATCATACCAAGCACGACAGCACCATCAGTATAGAGTAAATCAAGGCGTGAGAAGCCCATTGATAGTAATGCAGCATTGATGAGACCATTCTTAGAAAGAATAGAGACCCATGCATAGGTACGCATTAAGAGGTTGATCCATGTTGGGATCGTAATCAATAAAATCAGAATGGTCTGTGTTGATTCTTTACACTTCGCAATCGCATAAGCCACTGGATAACCAATCAACAAGCAAATCAAGGTAGTTAATAAACCTAAACCAAATGATTTAATCAGTACTTTGACAAAGACCGGATCAAAGAACTGAATAAAGTTGGAAATTGTAAATTCAAATGTTTTAACGCTGCCTGCTTCCTGCGTAATCGCATAAAGCACGATCAGCAACATTGGTAGAACAGTTAAGAGAAATAAAAATATGACGTAGGGAATGATTAATTTGCGATAGTGCTTCATTAATAAGTCCCCATTGGTTCCATGACATGAATGTCATCTGGTGTTAAGTCAAGATCAACTTCAAGTCCTGGTTCATAGTAAGCTGTTGTATGGATTTTGTATTCTCTTATATCTGTTTTAACAATGATTTCGTAATGAACGCCTTTGAAAATAATAGATGTAACAACACCACTGATTCTACCTTCCCCACTTGGCAGGATCTTAATATCTTCAGGACGTAAAACGATATCGACATCCTGACCATCTTCAAAGCCTTTATCAACACATTCAAATTCAACATTATCAAAAGCAACTAAGAAATCTTTCACAAAAGTACCCTCGATAATATTAGATTCACCGATGAACTGAGCAACGAAGCGGTTTTCTGGTTCATTATAAATATCTGTAGGACTGCCAATCTGCTGGATGATACCATCATTCATAACGACGATCGTATCAGACATAGTCAATGCTTCTTCCTGGTCATGAGTGACATAAACGAAAGTAATGCCAACTTCCTTCTGAATACTCTTTAATTCGATCTGCATTGTTTTACGCAGTTTAAGGTCCAAAGCACCTAATGGTTCATCAAGAAGTAGGACCTTAGGTTCATTGACCAAGGCACGAGCAATGGCGACACGCTGCTGCTGACCACCTGATAACTGACGAATGTTACGTTCTTCGTAACCGGCAAGGTTAACGAGTTCAAGCATTCTGGTTACTTTTTCCTTGATGACAGGAGCAGCTGTTTTCTTGATTTTTAATCCAAATGCAATATTGTCATAGACATTCATATTTGGGAATAAGGCATATTTCTGGAAGACCGTATTGACTTCACGCTTATATGGTGGCACACCAGCAATATCAATGCCATCGAATAAAACCTTGCCTTCGCTTGGTTCTTCGAAACCTGCCATAATACGTAATGTCGTCGTCTTACCACAGCCACTAGGTCCCAGCAGTGTCATAAATTCGTTTTCGTAGACATCCAGGTGGATACCTTTGAGGACGACTTGTCCATCAAATTCTTTTGACAGATTGTCCAATTCAAAAATTTTCTTCATACAATTTCCCCCTAAAATTGTGGTGGTGTCGTAATCCAGATGACCTTAGCGGTACGATCCCACCTGTTTTCAAGATAGTGTGTGCGGTTAGCCTTCAGGTAAAAGGTTTCTCCAGTTTTAACCGTTTCATCACGATTGCCAAAATGAAGAACGATTTTCCCCGAAATGACATAACCAAATTCCTCACCTTCGTGAGGTTCCATCTTCATTGACTTTTTCCCTTTTTCCAGTTCAATGAGAATTGGTTCCATATCATTTTTCTGAGCATTAGGCACGATATAGGAAATCACATAATCATCCTGTTCATTGATAAAGAAGTCATCTTTACCAAAGACTAGCTGTTCATCAACATCCTGGGAAAAAAAATCGTGCAGATTACTGCCCAGCGCTTCAAGAATATCATCCAATGTGTCGATCGATGGAGAGGTCAGATCACGTTCAACCTGGGATAAGAATCCCTTCGATAACTCACTGCGATTAGCGAGTTCCTCAAGAGTCAAACGGTTAGCCAGACGCATACATCGCAATTTATAGCCTATCTGCATAAACGTCCTCCCAAAGTTTAATATACTAAACTTTTTGTTCGATAAACATTATACGCCTACTGTCATTAATTACAACCATTATTTCAAACGTTTTGTTCGATATATTAAACAAACAGGCTAATTTCGTCAATTATGAAAAAAAGCACAGACCTCCTGGGTCCATGCTTAAGGATTTTCTATAAAGCTTCACGACGTTTGGTCGCTTCAATGAAGTTCTTCTTCAATGTTTCAATGTCATCATCCATGATGGCTTTTTTCATTTCGCTTAACTTTTCTTCAAAATGAGTGATTGATTCTAGGAGGTACTCTTTATTGTTCAAAAACAGTTCACTCCATAAATTTTCATTGATATTCGCAATTCTCGTCAGGTCTCTAAAAGAATCACCGATGTATTTGCCTGTCTCATATTTCTGCGTATCACTATTGATCAGTGATACAGCAATGGCATGAGTGAGCTGTGAGGTATAAGAAATAATTTCATCATGATCTTCGGGATTCATGATACGAGCTGGTCTAAATCCGAGATCCATCGCGAAGAGTGCCATCTGACGAATCTTTTCTTCATTATTTCTTGGATGCTGGATAATGATGAAATTAGCACCTCTAAAGACTTCAGCATCACCATAGATATAGCCCTGCTTTTCTTTGCCCGCCATTGGATGAATACTGATGTATTCAACATCTGGAGCGACAATTTCTAATGCTTTGTTGAGAAAAGAAGATTTAATACCAACAACATCGGAGACAACACTGCCAGGTTTAAACGTCGTTTTTCTTAAGAAATCAAGAATCAATGATGGATAAAGACAGATAATGGTTAAATCACATTCAGGCACAATGTCTTTGCCATTATGATAACCTTCAATAATTGTTCCTTCGGCTTTTGCAATCGCAATCGTCGTATCATTGATATCAACACCATAAACTTCATGACCTTTGCCTTTAAGTGCCTTCGCAAAGCTGCCGCCAACGACACCTAAGCCAACAATCGCAATCTTCATGGCTGCCATCCTTAATGACGTTTTTCTTCAAGCATTTTGACTTTATAGTCAATCAGGCGTTCAGATAAGTCGACATAATATTCATGAGGATATTCTAAACGATAGATTTCATCCCACATCAATTTCTTCTGTGCTTCTACATGATCACGGATTTCTTTAAGAGTGTATTCTGGATAGACACATTCGCCATCAACAAAGACTTCTTTCTGTAATTCGATAGCTTTGAATGTACCACCATCAAGAACTTTATTTTTCCATTTATTGAACTGTGAATAGATCGTCAGATCCTGACTTTCATCGATTGTTTCATCTGCAAATGTGATGATATCGGCAATAGCTTTCATTGTTTCAACTTCAATCAAACGATAGACACGTTTAAAGCCTGGGTTCGTGATCTTTTCTGAGTTTTCAGAAATCTTGATCTTAGGAATGATCTTGCCATCACGTTCAACAGCTGCCATTTTATAGACGCCACCAAAGACTGGTGATGATTTAGACGTGATCATATTTTCACCAACACCAAATGAATCAATCTTAGCACCCTGTTCAAGAACAGAACGGATCAGATATTCATCAAGTGAGTTAGAAATAGAAATCTTACAATCTTCTAAGCCTCTCGCATCAAGCATGGCACGAGCACGTTTAGTCAGATAAGAGATGTCACCACTGTCAATACGGATACCAGCCAGGCGTTTGCCCTGAGGGATCAAAACGTCATAGGCGACTTTGATGGCGTTAGGAATACCGCTCTTTAAAGTATCATAAGTATCAACTAATAAGACGCAAGAATCTGGATAGATTTCAGCATAGGCTTTGAAAGCATCATATTCAGTATCAAATGACTGCACGAATGAATGAGCCATAGTACCAAGTACTGGAATACCAAACATACGACCAGCACTGACTGTAGCTGTACCTGAAGCACCACCAATATATGCAGCACGCGCACCATAAGTGGCACCATCATAACCCTGAGCACGACGGGCACCAAATTCCATAACGGCACGTCCTCTGGCTTCCTGAACGACACGGGCAGTTTTAGTGGCGATCAATGACTGATGATTGACTGTAACCAGCAGGAATGTTTCAATCATCTGTGCTTCGATAATTTTCGCACGAACAGTAACCAATGGTTCATAAGGGAATACTGGTGTACCTTCTGGGATAGCCCAGATTGTGCCTTCAAATTTGAAATTCCTTAAATAATCAAAGAAATCTTCATCAAATACATTCAATGAACGTAAATAGTCTATATCTCCATCACTAAAATGCATATCTTTAACAGCTTCGATCAGCTGTTGTAAACCGGCAAATAAGACATAACCACCATTATCAGGATTGCGACGATAGAACATGTCAAAGTAAACGACTTCATCAATTTTGCCCTGTTTGAAGTAGTTATAAGACATTGTCAATTCGTAGAAATCCATAACTAAAGTAATGTTTCTTGCACTATTGACTGTTTGACTCATATAATAGTCCCCCTTTTATATGTAACTTATGATACTCTCTTTTAGCCTAAAAATAAAGCGATTCAGCATCGTTTCAAGTAATTTGTGAAATTTTTGACAAAGAAAAGACCTTAGATTCTGCTAAGGTCTAACATTTATATCATTCAGTTTTGCCATTTTGGTTAAAGCATCTTTAGCTGCTTGTTGTTCAGCACGTTTTTTCGATGTCCCTTTACCGGTTCCCAAAGTCAAATCTTCAAGCATCGCTGCCATTTCAAATTCTGGAGCATTGGCAGGTCCAGTTTCGGAAATCAACATATAAGTAACACTGCGGCGATCATCAGCCTGGATCAGTTCCTGAAGATAAGTCTTATAGTCTCTGATATCGTCATAGTCAAGATCATCGACATGTTTGAAGATTGTTCGTTCAAGAATCTTCAATACTTCATCATGACCACAATCTAAATAAACGGCACCGATAAACGATTCAAAGATATTCGCAAGGACGCTTTCACGTTCACGACCGCCATTGCGTTCTTCACCCACACCAAGATAAAGCAGATTACCTAAACCGAGTTCACGGGAAAAACGAGCCAGTGATTCTTCACGGACAAGCTTACTGCGTAATGTTGTCAACTGACCTTCAGGACGGTCGGGATAGAGTTTAAAGATAAACTCAGAAACATACAACTGTAAAACAGCATCACCCATAAATTCAAGACGTTCATAATCACGTAAATGACCGGGAGCCTCATTGGCATAGGAAGAATGAGTAAAGGCTTGTTTATAAAGACTTATATCATTAAACGGAATATTAGCAGCTTGCAAATAATCCAATAATTTCATGACTAACTCAAACCTTCTTTCATCTTCGTTGTGACTTCTTCTTTAACCATTGTCAAAGCCAGTTCCATAGCACTGTTGAATGCTTTTGCATCACTGCGGCCATGAGCTTTGATGACAGCCTGTTCAAAGCCCATCATTAAAGCACCACCAACTGATTTATAGTCAAAACGTTCCTTTAATGAATATAAAGAATCTTTTGCCAATAAAGCACCGATTTTGCCTTTAAGTGAAGACATCATGGCATCTTTGATGGCTTTCATTAATAATTTGGCTTCACCTTCGATTGTCTTCAAAGCGATATTGCCAGTAAACCCGTCAGTGACGATGACATCATAATCACCAGTTAAAATCGACTGACCTTCGATATTGCCAACGAAATTGATTGATTCAACATCCTTGAGCAATTGATAAGCATCACGATGGACTTCATTACCTTTATGACCTTCACTGCCGTTATTCAATAAAGCAACTCTTGGATTGTCGATATGTCTAACATATTTAGCATAGAATGAACCCATGATACCAAAGTCACGTAATTCAGCAGCGGTATTTTCAGCATTAGCGCCAACATCAAGCATACAAGTGCCACTGCCATCCATTGTCGGTATAACAGCCATCAAGCAAGGTTTCTCAATTGTTGGGAAACGTTTGACAAACATCATGGCAGCTGCATAATAAGCCGCTGTTGACCCACAAGATAAAACGGCATCCACTTCATTATTACGAGCTAAATTCAATGTCTTGACCATTGATGATTCCTTTTTACGACGAATTGCCAACAGGCCATCTTCCATGGTAATCAAGTCACGGGCATCAACAATACGAACATTTGATAAATCTTTAAGAGTGGCTAACTCTTCTTCTTTACCAACTACAACTAATTCAACATCGCTATGATTTTTGGCGAATGTCTGACATGCTTCTACGATTGGAGCGCTGCCAGCGTCACCGCTCATTGCATCTATTCCTAATCTAATCATTCTGATCAACTCCTGTCTGTGGCAATTATACCACACCTAATCAATGTATTCATTACCTGTCTTAATCTTTTCTTTGACAGCTTCAATATACTCTGTATATTCTTCATATTTATAATAATCTTGAATCATTTCAATCGCATCTTCGCGGGTTCGTTCAAGAATATCAAAATCACGATAAATATCACCAATCATAAATGTTGGCAAACCACTTTGACGATCACCAAGTACTTCCCCTGGTCCACGCATTTTAAGGTCATAAGCGGATATTTCAAAACCATCATAATGATTTTCCATAAATGAGAGACGTTCAATGGCTTCTTTGTGTGGTGATTGTGATAAGAGGAAACAATACCCCTGTTCACTGCCACGACCGATACGGCCACGAAGCTGATGAATCTGGCTTAAACCAAATCGGTCAGCATCATAGATGACGATCATATTCGCATTTTTAACATCGATCCCAACTTCAATGACTGTTGTTGACACAAGGATTTGAATCTTATTGTCATTAAAGTCATTCATAATCTGGGTCTTTTCTTCATCTTTTAAATGCGAATGCATTAATGCCACATCATAATGTCCTTTGAAATAATCACCCATCGCTTTAGCGATCTGGGTGGCTGAACGTAAATCCTGTTCCTCATTATCTTCAATAAGTGGACAAATAACATACACCTGACCACCTTTTGCCAGGTAGTCTTTAAGCTGTTTGAGGAATGGTTTCATCGAACGGCCTTTGTAAAATTTGGTGATGATTGGTTTACGGCCAGCAGGCATCGTGTGGATGCTTGAAACATCCATATCACCATAAAGTGATAATGCGAGTGTTCGTGGAATTGGCGTCGCGCTCATTACCAGGAAATCCACATTTTCACCTTTATTCTTGAGTGCTTTACGTTGTTCTACCCCAAAGCGATGCTGTTCATCCGTGATGACAAAGCCAAGATTATTGTAGACAACCTTTTCCTGAAACAAAGCATGGGTGCCGACAATCACATCGGCTTCGCCAGTCGCAATCTCTTCATAGACCGCCTGCTTTTCCTTAGCGCTAAGACTGCCTGTCAATAAGACGACGTTCACATCAGTATCAGCAAAAAATCTGGATAAGGTCGAAAAGTGTTGACGGGCAAGCACTTCGGTCGGCGCCATCAACGCCCCCTGATAACCCGCAAGATAATTCGCATAAAGACCAATGGCACCCACCACTGTTTTCCCTGAGCCAACATCCCCCTGAAGAAAACGGTACATCATCGTTGGCTGTTTCAAGTCATTGAGAATAGCGTTGACTGTCGTTTCCTGATCGGCCGTTAAAGTAAATGGCAGGTCTTTGATGAATTGATCGATGTCATGTTGATAAAAGTCCTTAGCACTGCCTACTTCCTGACCACGCTGCATTTTGATATATTGCATCGTTAATGAAAAACGAAGAAATTCTTCATATTTAAGTCTTTGTATACCCTTAGCTGCATCCTTATGGCTCTTAGGAAAATGAACCAGATGTAAAGCCTCACGTTTATCCCCAAATTGATATTTCATCGCAAAGTCAACAGGAATAAAGTCATCGAGGTCCTGAATAAGGGTCAAAGCTTTCGCAACATATTGATTGAATACTTTGTTGGTGATACCTTCCTTAACGGAATAAACTGGTGTCATACCTGATTGTTCAGCTAATGTTTTAAGGACAATATTTGAGGCTGTGATATTAGCACCTTTGACTTTACCGGTAACTGTGACTGTGCGCCCTGGCCTCAGATTGGGCTTTAAGAAATGACGGTTGAAAATCGTCACGTTGTAATCTTTGTCTTCAATCATGACCTTGACCATCAAACGGGACAATTTCCCATGAAAGAAAACAGTTGCATCATGAACAATCACACCTTCATTAACCATTCGTCCCTCTTCATCAGGAGGCCAGATTTTTTCGACTACTTCATAACGATATGGCAAATGCATGACAACATCATTAAGGGTGGTGATGTGCATTGCTTCTAATGCTGATAATCGATTGTCACTTTTTGTCAGCTTTTTGAGTTCATTCATGGTCGCTTCTCCTTATCCCATAGTTTAACACTTTGACTTAGGAAAACCAAATATTTTAGATGTGTTTGTCAATTGACAAGAATGTCCTGCTTCAGTATCATAGTGACTGTTAAGTGGGGTGAGACTATGGTTTATTTAGATTATGCAGCCAATACACCAGTTGATGAAGAGGTCTTAAAAGACTTCTGTGAGGCAACAATGACCTACTATGCCAATCCTAATTCTTTTCATGAACCAGGACGCATAGCTGCAAAGGCTTTATCACAAAGCACAAATCATATAGCTGAAATGTTAGGGGTGTTGCCGGAAGAAATCATTTATACATCAGGTGCAACAGAAGCCAATAACCTGGCCATCAAAGGTATTCTTGAACGTTACCGTAATCGTGGTCGTCATGTCATCATTGGTGCTTTTGAGCACAATTCCATCACCTCAAGTATCACCGCTATGACCCGTCAGGGATTTACGGTCGATTTATTATCAGTCGATCAAGATGGTTTGATTGACATTAACCAACTCAAATCACTATTAAGAGAAGAGACAATTCTTGTTTCCATCTGTGCGGTGGATAGTGAACTTGGTATCCGTCAGAATATTGAAGCCATTGGTGAAATACTTAAAGATCATCGTTGTTTCTATCATGTTGATGCGTCTCAGGCTATCGGTAAAACGCCAATTGATTTGACCCATATTGATTTAGTGACACTGACACCACATAAATTCTATGGTTTAAACGGAACTGGTGCCCTGATTAAGAAAAAACGTGTCTATCTCACACCACAAATTGATGGTGGCCGTTCGACAACGATCTATCGCAGTGGCACCCCAAATACAGCCGCTATCATGGCTTTTGATTCAGCTTTAACGAAAGCCTTAAAGAACATGGATGCACGTTATAAATATGTCAGCCGTTTTTATGATGATTTAATGGATTTCTTTAAAAACTATGACAAGGTCCATATCAATAATACAAAGTATTCACTTCCGTATTTTATTAATATTTCCCTTGCCTCAGTCAAATCACAAATATTTGCCCAGGCACTTGAATCTCATGACATTTATATTTCAACTAAGACATCTTGTTGTCCAGAAAATACACCATCAAAACTTGTTTATGCCTTGACACATTCTAAGGCTTTAGCCTCTTCATCATTACGTATTTCCTTGTCACACTTAACGACAGATGAAGATATCATTGCTTTCAAACAAGGTTTTGATGCAAGTTATCGCGAGGTATTTGAATGACACTTACAAAAACAAAAGTCATTGAACGCAGCCTGATTACAACTTATCGCAAAACAATCTGGCGTAAGTTTATTAAAGCATTGCAGAATTATGAACTCATCAACGAAGGTGATAAGGTCATGGTCTGTATCAGTGGTGGTAAGGATTCGTTCCTGCTCGCTAAATGTATTCAGGAATTACAGCGTCATGGTAAATATCATTTTGAAGCCCGTTATGTCTGTATGGATCCCGGCTACAACGATTACAATCGTGGCTGGATCGAAGATAATGCTGAAACACTAGGTATCCCTTTAGAAATCTTTGAATCAGACATCTTTGATGTCGTTTCAAATGTAGATTTTAAAAGTCCTTGTTATTTCTGTGCCCGTATGCGTCGCGGCTGTCTTTATCGCCACGCTCAGGATATTGGCTGTAACAAGATTGCTTTAGGTCATCATTTTGACGATGTCATCGAAACTACACTTCTATCAATGTTCTATGGTTCTGAAGTCAAAACAATGATGCCAAAATTACACAGTGATAACTTCCCTGGCATCGAACTGATCCGTCCATTATATATGGTGAAGGAAGATGCCATTATCAACTGGCGTGATGCCAATGATTTGACTTTTATCAACTGTGCCTGTCGTTTTACTGAAGGCTGTTCATTGATCAATGATGGTTCATCTAAACGTAAAGTTGTTAAAGAGCTCATTAAGACGCTCAAACAGGATTTACCAGAAATTGATCATAATATCTTTACATCAATGCATAATGTCAATCTGAACTGTGTTCCTGGTTATACAGTTGATCGTGAAAAACACAGTTTCCTTGAGCATTATGACCAAAACGAAGAAAAATAGTAACTAAAAAGCCAAAATTTTGGCTTTTTTATTTTGATATCATTCTGATGTTTCACCGCTATCATCAAGAGTTGTGTTATAATAACAGATGGTAAATTAATTGGAAGGAGGCATTTATCATGGATAATCAAACACTCGTCTCACTTAGAGGCGTCCAAAAGAAATTCGGCAGCCATGAAGTTCTGACAGATATCACGTTCGATGTTCATAAAGGTGATATTTATGGTTTGATTGGACGCAATGGTTGTGGTAAAACAACAATTTTCAAATTGCTTTTAGGTCTTTCACCTGTTAATGGAGGTGAAATCTCAATTTCAGGCAGTACTAATAATAAAGAATTACGTCATGCCCGCAGTAAAGTTGGTTTCTCAATCACACCATGTTTCTTTGACTACATGACAGCCAAACAGAATTTAAAATATTATTGCAGTATCAAAGGTATCAAAGGCAAAGATGAAATCGACAGAGTTTTAAAGATTGTCGGTCTTGATGGTGTCAAAACAAAATACCGTGGTTTTTCTCTTGGTATGAAACAGCGTCTTGGCATCGCCAATGCCATCATGGGTAATCCTGAACTCGTCATTTTTGACGAACCAATCAATGGTCTTGACCCACAGGGTATTGCCGATATCAGAAATCTGATCAAAACTTTAAATGAACAATATGGTATGACTATTATTATTTCTTCTCATATCTTAAGTGAACTCGAGCATACAGCAACACGTTTTGGTATCGTCAATGACGGTCAAATTGTTGCCGAACTGACAACTAAGGATCTTATCGAAATTAATGACAAAAGCAATATCGTCGTTAAATCTGATAAAGCTTTTGAAGCCAGTGATATTCTTAAAGCCAATGGCATCGATGTCATTGAGGTAGCACCTACAGGATCACTGGAAGAATACTATTTCAAACTTGTAGGAGGTAGACAATAATGTTGCGTTATATGCATGCTGATATGCGTCGTTTCACACGTCAGAAATCACGCTTTATCTATATTCTCCTCATCTTACTGTTTATCGTTTTAATGACATTCTGTGCGAAAAACTTCAAATGGGGAGACAGTCTCTTTAATACCATTTTCAGTTTCAGTCTGGGTGCTTTCCCAATGTTGGTTGGACCAACGATTTTCATCGCTTTGTTTTCTGATGATTTCCGTTATAAATCAACACAGCAGGTCATCGGTCATGGTTTAAGCCGTACAAAATATGTTGTCTCAAAATTCATTGAATGCGTATTGATTACCGTCTTCTATATGCTTCTTATCATTGGCACTTATCTGATTGCGACTAAAATCTTTAATGTTGTCTATGATCAGTCAGAGCTCAACAATATTCTCTCAGGTGCTTTAACCAACACTCTTCAAACAATCGGTTATATTGCGATGGCGATGATTCTTGTCTTTGCTTGGCAGAATATCACCATGGGTCTCTGGATTTATTTTGCTCTGGCATCTGGTGTTGTTTCAACTGCTATCACAATTTTATTGACAATGGATATGGTACCTAAGTTCCTCAGCAACTTATCAAAATATTTATTTACTGACATGATCAATGCCTTTGTCACTGCATTATCAGAGGGACATTTCAATTTTATTATTATTCCAGCCATCTTGGGATACATTATTCTGCCAGTCATTATTACTTGTATCCTGTTCAAGAATGTTGAATTAGACTTCTAATAAAAAAAGAAGTGATGACTCACTTCAAAACATGTTTCTCAATATAATCAGCGACCCCATCGTGGTCGTTATCGAGCGTGGTATCATAAGCCACGCTTTTTGTATGCTCAGTACCATTGGCCATGACAATACCATACTTGGCATAATTGATCATTCCATAATCATTATCTGCATCACCAAATACCATTAATTCATCAAGAGAAAGATGATGTGCTTCAAGCAAACGGGCAATTCCCTGATCTTTAGTGACATGGGTATCAGCATATTCAATCAGGTATGGTCCACTTCTAACAAAGTAGGCATTCAAATCACTTAAATCTAACTGTGTTGCATGTTCTTCAACGGCATCAAGATCCTTTTCCCAACAAAAGACACAGAACTTCGTTGCCTCTTCCTTAATCAATTCATTAAAATCACGAACTGAATAAGGATATTTATTGATGCTCGTGACATGACGAATAATATCACTGTCTTCAGAAAAAACGAGTTTCTGACCGATAGGAATACCAAAAGTGACATTCCAGGAAGCAAAATGATCCATGATACGACGCATCACATCATAATGGAGTGGATAGTTTTGTGTATCAACCGAAATCAGGGCATCGTCAATACCATAGCCACCATCACCAA
>JAGBPZ010000095.1 GCA_017633115.1 Erysipelotrichaceae bacterium
AATAGTTGTACTGCAACCTCAGGGGACATAATGGTATATTCAAATCCATTGTCTTGCATATATCCCCAGGCATTATCCTGCCAATAGTCAAAGTCATCATAGTCATCTGTACCAATATATTTCTTATACAACATTTTACGCTGCCATCCCTGTCGTGCCTGTTCATCAGTGATGTCATCTGGTACAGGCTCATTCCAGGTATATCTTTCAATATTGCCTTTGACTAAGACAGGATTGTGGTTATCATCCATTTCAAACCAGAATAATGGATTGTGGTATCGCCATTTAACTGGTAAATCATGTTCTTTATAATATTGAATCAATAAATCATCAAGCCTTAGTATCATCTTCAAGAAAGTATCATCTTCAACGAAGTGTTGAATGGTACCCATTTCCTCTTCTTCATGATACTTCATATAGGTCAGCATTGTTTGAATCTGTGGTACTGTCATTTCTGTAGGAGGGATGTCTTTAATGTACGGATAATGTTTAAGATAATTCTCATCCTCACCTATAAGTGATAAATAATCCATCATGTGTTTAGGATACTCTGGTACATTGAAAAACATTGACTGTATGTCATCAGATTCAAGATGAGTATTAATTCTCTCAGTCTTTCTTGCAAAGCTGATCGTTCTTTTCAATAAGTGACCATCAAGCTCCGCCAGCAAGTGATCTCCATTGCCTTGATTGTCATCTGCCTTAATTTGACGTTCAAGCTCTTTTTCGCCCATCGCTTTCATATCATCAGTTAAAACACAAAAAATAATTGTGATATCTTTTTTATAATATTTTTGAAGATGATCACGGCATGCTTTAATTGCGATAGACCATGCCTGATCAACCGGATAGCCATAGATGCCTGACGAAATCAAAGGGAACGCAATGGAATGGCATAAATTCAAATGCATTCTTAACAACGACTGCTGATAACATTTATACAACAATTCTGCTTCATTTTGATCACCACCATGCCATATTGGACCAACTGCATGAATCACATATTTGGCATTAATATTAAAGGCTGGAGTAGTAATCTCAGAACCTGTAGGACAGTAGCCAAACTTATCACATGCTTCTTGCATCTGATCCCATCCTGCAGCTTTAAAGATAGCGCCACAGACACCACTGCCACCATGTAAATGTTCATTAGCGGCATTGACGATACAATCTGTACCTGCATCGACAATATTCTTTTTTTCAATTCGAATTGTACTCATCCTTTACCCCTCCTTATACATTATCTGTATTATTTATCTTATCACTCCGATGAGATTTTACCAAACACCAAAACAAATATGGTCGCTTTTTGAGCGACTTCTGTATAAGAAAGGAAGGATCAGTCTTCGAGTTTCCAGAAGACTTTTCCTTCCTTTTTGATTTCTTTGATTGTTACTTTACCACTTCTTTTCAATTTTCTAAGAAGTGATATTGCTTCAGGTATTGAGACATCAATCTGTGATAAATCTATTTCATAGGTGTTTGTCTCTTCATCTTTATTGACTTCTACTTGTTTAATCATACCATTTAATTATTTTAACGTGATGCTTTGTTGGCAACGATAATTAGCATCATTATCAACATCTTCTTCAGGATTGGCATCTGTATACCATTCAACATATATCGCATCAAGCTCTACATAGTAGGTCTTTCCTTTTTCCAAACCAGTGATGATACCTTTGCCCTTTGGTGCCACCTGATCGCCCCATATTGGATGGTTCATTTCTTTATTGTCAGCATAACGGAAACAAATAACTTGTTCATATTTCTCAAAGTCTTTGGCGTTTGTAACTGTGACTTTAAAACCATCATCAACCTGTTCCAAATGACAATCTGCAAACATGGCTTTGAGTGTCATGTCTTCTCCCCATAAAGGATTATATTCATCATAGAAAATGACCCAACCATGATCTTTACTTATGCCATACCAACCCATGAATTGCTTACCTTTACAAACAGGTTCTTCTAATTTGGTTGGTACACCAAACTGATGTGAGTCTGGTAAATCAATAGGATCAGCACCATTCAAATCATAGGTGATCTTATATGTATTAGGGACGGCACGAACAGTTGTATGTGGTGGACATTTTTTAACTCGTTTTTCACCAACATACCACTTTCTTGCACCATGAGCTGTTAATAGAGGAATCTCATAATCCGAGGCATTCTCTATTGTTTCAATCTTTTCACAGTTATACATATAGTCAGCTGATGTCTGTTTCATAGACTTACCAATACGGACGTGCTTTAAGTAATGGCTGTGACCAAATTCTTCAGTGATTTCACCTTCAAAGGTATCAGGAAGAATGATTTCTTCAACACGCTTCGCATTGCGGAATGAGGCATCAGGTGAAATACCGGTAATACCTTCTTCAATGACGATACGTTTGATGACATCATGTAGTTTTTCGTATTCTTCGGTATTATATTCTAAAAACCACTTGGTGATAATGCCTGTACCAGTCACTCTTAGAGTACCATCTTTTTCAACCTGCCATGAAGCATTGTCGCCACATTTGCCACTGCCAAGATAATCACTTTTCTTGCTACAACCACCAAGCAACAACATTAATGACATTATTAAAATGATAATCTTTTTCATATTCTCAAATCTCCTTTTGAGACTTTAATTTTATTTGACTGTAATACTTTTCTTACAATGGTAATATTCATCAAACTCAACATCATCCTCAGGATTAGCATCAGTCCACCATTCGATATTGATCGAATTAAGTTCGACATAGTAAGTTTTACCTTTTTCAAGACCAGTGATTGTACCGTCTGATATTGGTGCAACTGTGCCACCCCAGATTGGATGACTCATATCTTCATGTTCTGAGTAACGGAAGCAGACATATTCTTCAAATTCTTCAAAGTCTTTGGCATTGTTGACAATGACTTTAAAACCACCATCAACTGCTTCTAAGCTGTAATCAGCATACATGGCTTTGAACTTTGTTGAATTGCTCCATCTTGTTGGAATTTCGTCATAGAACATTTCGTAGAGTGTATCATCGTAGTTTTTGTTTTGTCCATACCAACCCATGAATGACATGCCTTCTTTCTCTGGCTGGTTGAGTTTTGTGACTTTACCATATTGATGGGTATTAGGCATATCTATTTCCTGACCGCCATTGAAGTCATAAGTCAATTTATATTTCCTGCCTTCAGCATGAGCTGTTTTATGTGGTGGACAAACTTTGACTTGTTGCTTATCAACATACCATATTCTTTTACCGTCTTCTGTTGATAGAGGAACTTCATGATCAGAGGCATTTTCTACTGTTTCCAGTGCTTCACATTCATTCATAAAGGAAGAACTCGTTTGATTCATTAATTTGCCAATACGCACATACTTTAAATGAGGATTGTCACTGAATTCTTCATCGATTTCTCCTGTCATTGTATCTGGCATATAGATTTCCTCAATAAGATTGACATTGGCAAAAGAGGCTTCAGGATCTATTTCCGTAATACCATCTTCAATGACTAAGCGTTTAATATGATCATGTAAAGCATCGTATTCATCTGTGTAAGTGAGAAACTCTTTAGTGATTGCCCCTTTGCCAGAGATTCTTAAAGTACCATCCTGTTCGACTTGCCACGTAGCTTCATCACCACATTGACCACTGGCAATCACTTTAGTTGCTTTTGAACAACCTGATAAAACCAATCCCATTAATAATAATGAGATTAAAAACTTCTTCAATTCAATCACCTTCCTTTAACAATAGCTTCTAATGATTCATAGAAAGAGAAAGGAACGACAAGGTTACCTTGTCCAATACCTAATTTGATGTTTGGTTTAGCTTCTCCATGAAAGTCAGAACCACCACTTTGCTTTAATCCGTATTTCTTAGCTAATTCTTCAGCTAGTGTTGTTTGTTCGTCTGAAAAGAGTGAATAGTGTGTTTCCATTGCATCAAGACCTTGTGCTTTTGCTTCCTTAAGGAACATTTCAAGTTCTTTACCATGAAGGTTTAAGAATGGATGAGCAAAGATTGCTACGCCTCCATATTCCTTAATGAACTTGACTGTTTGAAGAGCGTTTAATCTTTTAGCATGGATGTAATAGCCATTACCTTCTTTAAGAAGTGTTTTAAATGCTTCTTGAACAGAAGTTACAAAACCTTTGTGATGCAACACTCTTGCCACATGGGCACGGTTAAACTCAGCTGCATCAGTTAAGGCTGCACATTCTTCATAAGAAATATCAAAACCACCATTTCTTAAAGCCTTAATGAGGTTCATATTACTAAAGTGTTTACTCAAGTTAAGCATGTCTACATAGTCTTCTACCTGTGGCCATACTTCTTCAGGGAAGAATAATCCAACGATATGAAGTTCCTTGCCATGATATTCAGTTGTGAATTCACAACCAGGAACAGTGATAATGTCATATTGCTTACCAGCTTCCATAAACTCTTTTAACCCTTTAGTTGTATTATGATCAGTTAAAGCAATAGCCTTTAATCCTTCCTCTTTAGCAAGTCTAACAACTTCTGTAGGGGTACAAGTACCATCACTACTTGTTGAATGGCTATGTAAATCGCATCTATCCATAGGATATCACTCCTTTCGTAACGTTAATCCTTATTTAAATCTTTATATATTTATATTATCACTCATTGATTCACTTGATAACTACAAATAGTCGTCTACTCTCTTAATGTTTCCTTAACTGACAATTATGAAGTATCTTCATATAGAAAAAAGAGACTGTAACAAAATCGAATATTGTATACACCCTTTTTCATTAAACGCTTGATTTGATAAATCATCTGTATAAAAAACAATCGATGTTATTCTTTACAAGTAATTGGTCTATAATAGTGATATGATACAATTAATAAAATGAATGATGAAGAATTTACATTTTTTATAATCATAAGTTTTAAAAACAGGA